>NZ_CEVWNY010000025.1:0-31053 GCF_982384815.1 Desulfitobacterium sp.
TGGTTGCCATCAGCGTAGCGATTTTTGTTATGAAGATGCCTGTACCCGCCACTCTCGCAGCTTTCACCTATGGTGCTGCCAGTGGATTGTTCCCGATTGGCTGGATTATTTTCGCTGCAATTTTCCTTTATAATACTACCTTAATCACTGGTAAATTTGAGATTTTAAAGAACTCTGTAGCATCTCTTTCCCCTGACCGCCGCTTACAAGCTTTGTTGATTGCTTTCAGCTTCGGTGCCTTCATTGAAGGTGCTTCCGGTTTCGGTACTCCGGTTGCTGTGTCCGGTGCGATTATGGTGGGCTTAGGCTTCCGTCCGATGACAGCTGCTGTAATCTGCTTGATCGCTAATACCGCCCCTGTTGCTTGGGGAGCTATCGGTACCCCGATCCTTACCTTGGGTCAGGTCTCCGGAATTCCCGCCGAACTTATTAGTATGCAAGCCGGTCGTCAACTTCCTTTCTTCTCCGTTATCGTTCCTTTCTGGCTCGTTGCTACCCTTGTGTTCATGGATAAAGGATCTTGGAAAGATGTCTGGGAAGTATGGCCCGCAGCCTTAGTATCCGGTCTGTCCTTTGCTATTACTCAGTTTGCTATGTCTCAAGCCGGTAACGTTATGCTCGTTGATATCGGTTCCGGTATCGTCAGTATGGTCGTAACTGCACTCTTCTTAAAAGTATGGCAGCCCAAGCATATCATGGGTCATGAAGATGCTCATGAAAACAAAGGCAGTGCGGCTACCCAACTTAATAAGAAGAAACTGGAGTTGCCTAAGTACAGTATGAAGGAATTGGTTACTGCTTGGATGCCTTGGGCTTTCCTCGCCATCGCCGTATTCCTGTGGGGTATGACCGGTGTTAAGAGCTTCTTAAACGGCATCTTTAACCCCAAAATTGCTGTTCCTTATGTTGATAAGCTCGTGTTCCACACCCCGCCTGTTGGCCCTGGCGATGCCGCAATGTCGGCTGTCTATAGCTGGAACATCCTGACAATGGCCGGTACCGGTATTATGCTGGCAGCTTTTATTTCCGGTATCTTCGTCTTAAGACTCAGTGGTCCCCAATGGAAACAAGCCTTTGTCATGACCGCCAAACGGATGGTTGTGCCCCTCACTGTTATCTGCTCCGTATTAGGCTTAGGTTATCTGACTCGTTACGCCGGAACTGATGCCATTCTCGGTTTGGCGTTCACAAGAACCGGATCTGCCTATCCTTTCTTCGCTTCTATGCTGGGATGGTTAGGGGTGTTCTTAACCGGTTCTGATACTTCCTCCAACGCCATGTTCGGCGGACTGCAAAAGATTACCGCTGAGCAGCTTGGTTTGAACCCTGTGCTTATCGTTACTGCCAACAGTACCGGTGGTGTTATGGGTAAAATGATCGATGCTCAGAGTATTGTTGTTGCTACCGTTGCTTGTTATGACGACCATAATGAAGGTATGGCTGCTGTAGGACCAATCTTCCGTGCGGTCATTTGGCACAGCCTTGCACTTGCAATCCTGCTTAGCGGATTGGTTTGGGCGCAAGCTTATATCTTCCCATGGATGCAAGTTCATATGTAGTCTAAGTAAAACCCAATTATGCAATAAATAGATAAAACTGAATATTATCACCTTATTTTAAGGGGCTGTTGTAAAACGAATAGCGAGAGAAAGTTCGTTTTGCAGTGGTCCCATTTTAATTTCTACGATTATGAAAATTTGAACAATTGGAAATTGATTGAGAAGGAGGAATTTTGGGCAAGGAGTCGAATAAGAATGATAATTACTATCATTTTCAATTGCTATGATAACCTGAATATTTATAAGGTTAGGAATTCAATGAGAAGGTTTCCAATGCTATTTAATGGTCTAGCCAAATGATAATCCAATGATAGGATAACGGAAACTCATAGTAACCCCCGCCCATATTAAGTGGTGGATTCTGAATTTACATGGAAGCAAATTAAGAAGAATTATATAGTAATATAGTTTGTTTATCTGCAAAGGGGGTGATGCGACAGTAAGAATTCAGTCAATATTAGGGAAGAAAGGAGCGGATAAGTAGATAGTGTCATCATTTTTCTAGAACCACTTGAACTGTTATTATAATATCCTTAATGGTTGTAGTTTTCTTAAACCTTATTAAGTACTTTAAAATCATCGTTGGGGAGGTTAATAAATGAGCATTCTATTACAAGGATTTCTGGCCTTATTGCCAATTATTGTTGTGGCGATTTTCCTTGTTGGCTTAAGATGGCCGGCAAGTAAGGCGATGCCCCTTTCATATATTACTGTAGTACTTGTTGGATTGTTTGCCTGGAAATTACCCGTTATGAAGATCATAGGCGGATCAATCAAAGGTCTCGGCGTATCGATTACTCTCCTTTATATTATCTTTGGCTCTGTTCTTGTTCTCTATACACTGATGGAGTCGGGAGGATTAGCTCAGATTCGTCAAAGCCTTATCGGAGTTTCTGCCGACAGACGTGTTCAGGTAATCATCGTGGCCTGGTTATTTGGTTCTTTCATTGAAGGTGCTTCTGGTTTCGGTACTCCTGCAGCTGTAGCAGTTCCTTTGATGTTGGGCCTTGGCTTCCCGGCTTTTGCCGCGGTTATCGCAGGTATGATGATCCAGAGTACCCCTGTTTCCTTCGGAGCAGTTGGTACCCCAATGCGTACGGGAGTCGGTACCGGACTAGGAACCGGGGCTGACCAAGGTGTTAATGAATTTGCAGCTCAGATCGGCATTCCCATTGTGGATGCTGCGGGCAATCTAAATCAAATTGCTTATTATGATCAATTCATCGCCTTGTTTGCTCATAACGTAGCTCTTTTGCACTTTGTCGGCGGTTTCCTGACACCTCTCTTCGTCGTAGCTTTCATGACCAGATTCTTTGGTAAAAACAAGTCTTGGTCTGAGGGTATAGCAATTTGGCCGTTCGCTTTGTTTAGTGCTCTTGCTTTTACAATTCCTTACGTTCTGATCAATCGTTTCGTTAACTACGAGTTAACCTCCATGCTGGGAGCGCTTATCGGATTGGCTATCGTTATCTTTGCAGCCAAGCGCAAATTTCTCACACCTAAAGAAAATTGGGACTTCATTGATAAGAAAGATTGGGATCCATCTTGGTCAGGTAGTGTTGATGTTCATTATGTAGAAAAGCCCGGTGGTATGTCCACATTTAGGGCATGGCTTCCTTACGTTTTTGTTGCCGGCTTAATTCTCTTTACTCGTCTAGTACCGCCGGTTAAAGCCTTCCTGAATAATGTAATTATCACCTATCCTCCCATTGGCGGCTTAGCGGAAAAATGGGCAATTCTCTATTCGCCGGGTACTATCTTTATCATTGTTTCCTTACTAACCTTCTTGGTTCATGGTATGAAGATGGATTCCTACAAAAAAGCTTGGTCACAAGCTGGTAAAGTCACTGCAGGTGCTAGCGTAGCCTTGATCTTTACCGTTCCTATGGTTCAAGTATTAATTAACTCCGGTGGCGGGGCTGCTGGATTCCTCAGTATGCCATATGCTATGGCAGAAGCTGTTTATTCATTAGCCGGTGGAGCATGGCCGTTATTTGCTCCGATTATCGGTGGCTTAGGTGCTTTCGTTGCCGGTTCCAATACCGTCAGCAATATGACCTTTTCCTTGTTCCAGTTCCAGACTGCACAGCTGATTGTGGATGGTAATCCCGCTCTTGCTCCGATGGCAAACGTGTGGCCGATTTGGGTTGTGGCTCTCCAAGCAATTGGTGGTGCAGCAGGTAACGTTATCTGTATTCACAACGTTGTCGCTGCTTCAGCGGTGGTCGGCTTCTTGGGACGAGAAGGGGATACCATCAGAAAGACCTTCCTGTTCTTCCTCTACTATGCATTAATTCCTGGTGCCTTAGGCTACTCTATACTCTACTGGGGTTCCAAAGGACCGTTTAACTTAGGTTCAATTATACTGGCGGTATTCTACGCACTAGTTATCTATGTTATAGCCACAAACAAGAGTAGGCTAAATAAGCTTAATGTTGGTATTAACATCAAAGGCTAATACTTGATTCCAGTGGATTGGCTAAACTTTCATCGATGACTCCTAATAAAAAGCAAAGCTTAAAAGATAAATAGCTTAAAAAATAATATACGATTTGCTAGTTGGCTAGACGTAAAGTCTAGCCTCTTTTTTATAAACGTTATCCAGAAAGAAGAACGTCGGAATCTTTAAGATGACTGGGTCGGATAACGGATGGCAGCATCAAGGTAAACATATTCAGAATCACGCTCCTGACGCACCATTCCCACGATCCCCAGGTCCTTTATCTCATCTAAATATACTTGAACGAAATGCTGATAAGCCCTTTCATCCCAAGGGTCTGTGAATTCCGCTACGCTCTCCAGATATTTTTGGAGAGGAATCCTTAAACGCCGGTGAAAAACTTGCAGGGTGGTAGCCTGTGCCGAATCTTCAATGACAGAATTACTGATGTTCATTTTTGACCTCCCGAATTCTTTGTTTTACAATAAGGATAGTATTTGCACTTTATTCATTTTTAGATAAACATGAGTTATACTCATTGAGTATATTGTTTTAGCGGGGTGAGACTAATCGAGAAACAAGAGTTTATACAAGAAGGTAATAGACAAGAGCAGAATAGTGAGGGCTCAGAATTAGGGGGAGAGACAATCACTGAGGTTCAACAACGTAAGCTAACCTGGATTGACTTAGTTTATGCTCTTTTAGGGATAGTTATTTTGTACCTGGGGATAGGCTTTATAATGGCCTGGGTCTCCACTTGGTGGGAGTATGAACGTATCCTTCTTTATGTCAATGGCTTCATGACCCAAGGGGCCTTTCTCTTGATAATTTTATTTATCATGAAGGTACGCAAATGGAGTTGGCGGGACTTGGGCTGGACGGAGGTTGGTAGTAGGTACGTAGGTAGTGTCCTTACTCTTTATATTCTTACTTGGATTATAAATATAATGTATGTATTTTTTTTGGTGGAAAGAGGCTTTACGCCTCCTGATACCGATGTTTATTCAAAGTTAATGGGCAATGCGACTATCATCACTTTCTGTTTGAACCTGATCTTAGCTGGGTTATTGGCACCTATTATTGAAGAAACTGTGTTTCGCGGAATTATTTTTGGCAGTCTGCAGACCTATATGGGTAAATGGACGGCGGCCGGGCTAAGTGCAGCCATCTTTTCCGGTCTTCATTTTCAATCTTACGGATTTTTTCCACGTTTTGTTTTAGGGATGATACTTGCCTATCTGGTAATGAGGTATAAGTCAATTAAGCCATCCGTGGCTCTTCATGCTGTCAACAATATTGTCGCCTTACTCTTGGTTGTCCTTTCTGAAGGGGCTTTAAAGTACTTTGGACAGTGACATTTATTAATAATAGATTGTTAGAGTTTGGGACATTATGGTATAATTAAATGTCTTTTTGAACAGACCGATATGAGGGTGTTGCTATTGGAAAATAATCTTCAGGTTGCTATTGATGGTCCGGCCGGAGCCGGTAAAAGTACTATTGCCAAAGCGATAGCTAAGAGATTGGGAATTCTCTACGTAGATACAGGTGCTATGTACCGAGCTATAACTTATAAGGCACTTAGCATTAATATTCCCATTGATCAGGAAAAGAATATTACGGATATGGCCTGGCAAACAGATATTACCCTTGACCATTCTGATGCGCGAAGGGTTTTTTGCGATGGACAGGATGTCACCGAGGTTATCAGGAGTCCTGAAGTGTCACGGAATGTCTCGATTATTGCTGCCTACCCCGGTGTAAGGGAAAGGCTTGTAGACCTCCAAAGGCGGGAGGCACAGCGGGGAAGCGTAGTTATGGATGGCCGGGATATCGGGACCTATGTTTTGCCCAAGGCCGATCTAAAGATATTTTTGACGGCTTCCGCCGAAGAAAGGGCCGAAAGACGCTGGCTGGAGTTGCAAAAATCCGGTAAAAACTTGACCTTTCAAGAGGTTAAAGAAGATATGGCGATTCGCGATCTAACCGATCAACAGCGGGAAGTCTCGCCCTTGGTTCCGGCTGCCGATGCCATTATTCTGGATACCACCGGTCTATCCATAGAGGAGATTGTGGATCGGATTATTGACTTGATTAAGAATTAAGTTGAGTATGGACGATGTGAGGAGATAGGATAGACAATGAGCCTATATCATTTTTTAAAGAGTGCGTTTCGTTTGCAATTCAGAGTGATGGGTTGGAAAGTTTATGGCGGGGAGAATTTTCCGAAGGGTGGACCAGTGATCTTGGTTAGTAACCATGTCAGCATGTGGGACCCCATCGTGGCGGCTTGCAGTGTTCCTCGCAATGTTTCTTTTATGGCGAAAGAGGAGTTGTTTTCGAACCCTCTTTTTGGACGAGTTCTCCGCAGTTTGGAAGCTTTTCCAGTGAAGAGAGGTCAAGGTGATACCAGCGCTATTCGTAATTCCTTGAAGGTCCTCAAGGAAGGGAGGGTCTTGGGACTCTTTCCGGAAGGAACCCGTTCCAAATCAGGGGAGCTGCAAAAAGCTTTTCCCGGAATGGTTTTATTAATGGAAAAAAGCCAGGCACCGATAGTCCCGGTTAGAGTTAACGGAACCCAAAAGCTACTGACTCATGGTTGGGGTAATATTGAAGTAATTATCGGCACGCCAATAACCCCTGAGCAACTAAAAGCTCCTGAAGGAGTAAAAGACCGCCGGGAATGGGCTGCTGCTAAGATTATGCAAGAAATTGAAGATTTAAAGCCTTAGGGTTTACCTGTAATTAGATAATGAATTATTTTTCATGGAGAGGGCAATTTAAAACTATTGAAGGATTTTTGGGAATAATAGCGAAGTTTAAGCTTAATGCTGGTTAAGGAGGGGCAAATTTGAAAATCGTCCGGGCGGAGAAAGCCGGATTTTGCTTTGGTGTAAAACGAGCGTTGGATATGGCGGAGCGCACTGCTCAATCCTCAACTACGGCGTCTTTGGGACCATTGATTCATAACAAGCAAGTTGTGGAGAAGATGGAGAAGCAGGGGGTTCGTGTGGTCGGAGATGTAAAAGAGACTCAAGCAGGAGATACTTTGATTATCCGCTCTCATGGTGTTCCCCCGGAAATCTATCAGGAAGCCCAAAACTGCCAAGTCCAAGTAGTGGATGCGACCTGTCCCTTTGTTCAGAAGGCTCAGCGCTTAGCAGCTGAATCTTCCCGGACAAGTCAAGTCATTGTGGTGGGGGATCGGGAACATCCTGAGGTGCAAGGGATTTTAGGCTGGGCGGGTGGCAATGCTATCGCCATTGAAAAGCTTGAAGAGGCCATGGAGCTCCCCTTCTTTGAGAAGCTTTCTGTATTGGCTCAAACCACGCAACCGGCGGCGAATTTTCACGGAATTGTCGGGGAGTTGAAAAAGCATACTAATGAACTCAAGGTACATAATACTATTTGTAATGCTACCGAGGAACGACAAACAGTAGCCCGTGAATTAGCCGGTAAAGTGGATATCATGGTGGTTGTCGGTGGGAAAAACAGTGCCAATACCAGAAAACTAGCTGGTATTTGTTCTGAACATGCCAGAACCTATCTCATCGAGACTGCCGATGAATTGGAAAATGACTGGTTTAAAGGGGCGGAAACTGTCGGCTTGACAGCGGGTGCTTCTACACCAGATTGGATTATTGAGGAGGTTTATAGGAAGATGTCGAACATGGATAATAATGAAACTAATGAAATGATGAATATGGAAGATTGGGCGGAAGGGATGCAAACTTTGCATCGTGGAGCTTTGGTCACAGGAACCGTAGTAAAAATTACTCATGATGAAGTGTTCGTGGACTTAGGGTGGAAATCCGAAGGTGTTGTCAACTTAAAAGAACTTTCTGTAGCAACCGATGCGGACCCTAGAGATATTATCTCCATCGGTGATGAAATCAAAGCGGTAGTGCTGCGAGTAGAGAATGAAGAAGGAAACCCTGTCCTATCTAAGCGCAGAGCCGATGAAATAGCTGCTGCCGATCGTCTTCAGGAGTTAGCTAACTCAAAAGAAGAGATTCAGGGTAAAGTCGCCGATGTGGTTAAAGGCGGGCTGATTGTTGATGTGGGAATGCGGGGATTTGTACCTGCCTCCCAAATTCAGCCGGGCTATGTGGAAGACTTGAATCAATTCAAGGGACAAACCCTCCGCTTGCGGGTAATTGAATTTGATCCCGCTAAACGGCGAGTTGTGCTTTCCCAAAAAGTTATTTTACAAGAAGAACAAGTGGCCAAGCGGGAGCACCTACTTGCGAACCTACAAGAAGGGGAGGTAGTTAATGGTGTCGTTAAGCGATTGGCTCAATTTGGGGCTTTCGTGGACCTAGGCGGAATTGATGGACTTCTCCATGTATCCGATATGGCTTATACCCGGGTCAAACATCCTTCGGAGTATGTTAATGTAGGGGATCAAGTGGAAGTCCAAATTCTGAACGTGGACAGAGAACAGGGGAAAATCTCCTTAGGCCTTAAGCAATTGAAGCCAAGTCCTTGGGAAAATGCCGCCGAAAAATATGCCCTAGGTAGGTTGGTTACCGGGAAAGTGGTTCGGATCGCTCCCTTTGGTGCTTTTGTGCAATTAGAAGATGGGGTGGATGCCCTAGTCCACATTTCTCAACTTTCTGAGAAACGGGTCAATAAAGTTGAAGATGTGGTAAAGGTCGGCGATATGGTTCAGGCTAAGGTTATCGAATGTAAACCGGAAGAAAAACGTATTAGCTTGAGTATTCGTGAAGCAGCTGCCGATGCTCAAGCAACTGAAGATGCAGAACTTCTGGCAAGTCAGCCGGAGGCACCCCAAGTAACTATCGGTGATATTGTTCAACAGGAATCAGAATAAACGGAAACTAATTAAGAGTGTCGATGACTTCTTGCAATCATGCAGGAAGTCATTTGCTGTCCATAGAATATTATTCGTGGAAGTTAAAGTGAGGGGTCTGTATGCCAAAAAAACGCAAACGTTCTTTTCTTGGTAAACTACCGAAGCCTTTGCATGAAGTTGATTTTTACTTAATAATCTCTGTCTTGGCTATACTGGCCTTTGGCTTGGTTATGGTTCTTACGGCCGGTTCGGTACGTGGGTACAATTACACCCAGAATTCTTTTCATTACGCTTTCCAGCAAGGGAAGTGGGCTTTGTTGGGCGGAAGCATTGCCTTCATCATAACGAGGATCCCTTATCCGGTTCTTAAGAAATTTGCCGGTATCGGCATGGCCATCACCTTGGTTCTGCTATTGCTTGTGATCAAATCCGATAATGCCGTTGAAGTCAATGAAGCTTCCCGCTGGTTGGATATTGGCCCTGTCAATATACAGCCCTCGGAAATCGCTAAGCTGGCCATGGTGCTTTTCTTGGCCAATTATCTTGATCGTTATCCTGTAAAACGCTTCAGAGATCTCACTATACCGGCATTTATCCTCATCCCCCTGTTTGCTCTTGTCTACAAGCAGCCGGATTTGGGAACAACTATGGTTTTGGTATTTACGGCTGCGGCTTTCTTTTGGTTAACAGAGTTGTCGGCCTTCTGGTTTTTGCTGGCAATTCCCTGCTTAGGTGGCCCTCTTCTTTATCTGATTCATAATACCACCTACCAGTGGAACCGGATTCTCGTCTGGCTGGATCCTTGGAAATATGCCTCAAAGCTTGGTTATCAGATAACCAATGCGGAAATTGCTTTTGGCTCAGGAGGTATTTTCGGAGTGGGACTGGGCCGCAGTATGCAAAAATTCGGCCATTTGCCGGAACCCTATACGGATATGATCTTTGCTTTGATTGGTGAGGAATTGGGCTTAGTTGGGACCCTGTCTTTAATCGGGTTATTTATATTTTTTTATGGAAGAGGCTTTTATGTTTCAAGAAAATGTCCCGATCGATTTGGACGGTTACTGTCCTTCGGTATAACCTTTTCCTTGGCTATCCAAACAGGAATCAACCTTTGTGTGGTAACTGGGGTGTTACCGGTGACGGGGATTACCTTGCCCATGATATCTTATGGGGGGAGTTCCTTGGTCATCACTTTAGTGGAAATCGGCATTCTCTTGAATATTTCCCGCTATAGTAAAATAACCTTACCCCAGCGACCTTCCTTATCAATATCTTCGGTTGAAGGAGGGACTTTGCGGGAATAATAGGGAAAGTCAGGCTCAAGGAGGCGGTAGGCTTGGTTTTCCCCTTGGGAGAATGGTTAATCTTTAGTCTTGGATTTTTGGCCTGGATGGAGTGGCCCGTTTTTCGTTTTGCAAAAAGCTTGAGGCTACTCCCTGTGGCTTGGTTATTGGGCTGGATTTTTGAACAGAATTTTGCTTTTTTCGGAGTCTGGAATTGGCAGTTTCCGCGGATTTTTGTGTTAATTGTCTTTATCTGGATTGCCCGGAAAAACCCCTCAGGGCGCCGACTATTTTCACTCCTTATGGTGGCGATTTGTTTATTGGTACGGGATCTTTTTGTTTTGAATGAACCGGGCATCTTCGCTTACGATCAATGGTTGTTTGCCGCGCTTTTTGTAGCAGTTGCTTTTTTCAGCTCCGGTAATCTATGGGGGATGAGCCTGGCCCTTGCCGCCGGGCTGTTAATAGATAATTTTTTTATGATATTCTTCTTTAATGGAGTTGTTAAATACTATAACTTGCCGAATTCTTTCCTCTGGCATTTCAGCATAGGCTCTTGTGTAATCATCGCTGCTTTTAAGCAACTCCTTGAATATTGGCGGGACCGCAAAAGTTTAAACCTGGACCCGGAGTTTGCTCTGCAAGAACCGGGAAGGGAAGAGGGAAGGGCATTGAGAAAGGATGACTAGCTTGAGCAAAGGTTTAGTCGTTGCCAGTGTAGATATGGGCTGTATTGCCGAGGAGATGGAAATAGAACGTGGGGATCGGGTCCTTGCGGTTGACGGAAAAGAGATTCAGGATATTATCGATTTTCAGTATTTAACTGCTGAAGATGAGTTCACGCTCCTTATCGAAAAGCCTGATGGGGAACTTTGGGAGCTGGAGATTGAAAGATCTTATGGTGAAGAACTGGGTTTGGAGGTTCAGGCCATCAGTTCTCAGGGCTTAAAGCTATGTAAAAACAATTGTGTCTTTTGTTTTGTGGCCCAAATGCCCAAAGGGATGCGGGGTAGTCTCTATGATAAGGATGATGATTACCGTCTCTCTTTGACTCAGGGGAGTTTTGTGACACTCTCCAACCTGGATGAAGCCGAATTCGAGAGAATTCTGAGATTCCACTTGAGCCCCTTATACATATCCGTTCATGCTTGGGATGCCGAGGCTCGGATTCGCTTGATGAAAAATCCTCAAGCCGGTAATTTATCTGTACAGTTGAGAAAATTAGCCGAAGCCGGGATCCAGATTCACTCCCAAATTGTTGTGGTACCGGGTTATAATGATGGTGAAATCCTTGAAGAAACTGTCTCAGAATTAGCCAAGCTCCATCCGGCGGTCCAATCCATTGCGGTAGTTCCGGTGGGGTTGACGAAATATCGGGAAAGGCTGACGGAGTTACGCCCGTTTACTGCGGAGGAAGCCCAAACAATCCTAGCAAAGGGTGAAGCTTGGCAAAGAGAGTATCACCAGCAAACCGGTCGTAATCTTGTCTATTTCTCTGATGAGTTCTATGCCTTAGCAGAGTGGAATTTCCCGCCGGTTGAAACCTATGATGATTTTGCCCAACTGGAAAACGGGGTTGGGATGGCCAGCAAATTCCGCCATGAATTTGAGTATTATCTGGAGCGTGCTCCTCGTTCTATTCCTGAGCGGAAAATTCATCTGATCACCGGAGTTTCCGCTACTCCTTTTTTCAGAAAGTTGATAGAAAGATTGGCCAACATTCAGGGTTTGACCATCACTTTACATACGGTTGCAAATGAATTTTTTGGTCCCACGGTGACAGTGGCCGGTTTATTGACGGCGAAGGATATTGCTAAATCAATAGGTAATATTAATGGAGAAATTTTTCTGGTTCCACGGGTAATGCTAAAAGCAGATGAAGATATTTTCTTGGATGATCTCAGTGTGGAATGGTTAGCTGCCCAAATTCAGGGTAAACCCATCGTGGTTGAGAATCACGGTGGAGATTTATTGGCGGCAGTAACCGGATCGGATTTGGAGGGTGAAGATTTTGAGTAAGCCTGTAGTTGCAATAGTGGGAAGGCCAAATGTGGGGAAGTCCACCTTGTTTAATCGCTTGGCAGGAGGGCTGGTGGCCATTGTCGAGAATCGGCCTGGGGTCACCAGAGATCGCTTGTATCGGGATTCCGAATGGCTGGGCCGTAAGTTCACGATTATCGATACCGGGGGAATTGAATTCGTTAATGAAAATACCCCCATTGCTGCCCAGATGCGCCGCCAGGCGGAAATTGCCATCGAAGAAGCAGATGTTATCGTTTTTGTCATCGATGCCCAGATTTCGCCGACTCCCGATGATGATATGATTGCTCAGACTCTGAGACGTTCCGGCAAACCGGTGATCTTAGCGGCCAATAAAGTAGAGGATTTTGCCAAAGCAGATTTATATGAATTCTATAACTTAGGACTGGGAGAACCGATCCCTATTTCCGCTGTTCACGGTATGAATATCGGTGACTTGCTAGATGAAGTTATTTCCTATTTTCCAGAAAATATTGAGGAGGAACTGGACCCCGATACTATTCGTATCGCCGTGATTGGTCGTCCCAACGTGGGCAAATCCTCCCTAGTCAACACTTTGCTCGGTGAAGAACGGGTGATTGTCAGCAATATTCCGGGAACCACTCGGGATGCCATTGACTCGGCTTTTGAGCATGATGGTAAGCACTACGTAATCATCGATACTGCAGGGATGAGAAGAAAAGGACGGATTGAGGAATTAACAGAGCAATACAGTGTTTCTCGTTCGTTACGGGCAGTGGATCGCTCCGATGTGATCCTGATGCTCATTGATGCTGTTGAAGGAGTGACGGAACAGGATAAAAAGATTGCCGGCTATGCCCATGAAGCAGGAAAAGGGATTGTGCTGGTAGTCAATAAATGGGACTTAGTCGAAAAAGACGAAAAGACCATGAATCGCTTCGAGAAGGACATTCGAGAAGAACTGGGCTTTATGCAGTATGCGCCGACTCTCTTCATTTCGGCTAAAACGGGGCAGCGGGTCACTAAGCTTCTGGATTTGGTTGATTTTGTGGCTGAACAAAATTCTACGCGGGTAGCTACGGCAACCTTAAATACTTTGGTGCGGGAATGGATTCATCTTAATCCACCGCCTACAGATAAGGGGCGGCGTTTAAAGATTCTTTATGCAACTCAAGCGGGAGTGAAACCCCCAACCTTTGTCTTTTTTGTTAATGACCATGAGCTGATGCATTTTTCCTATCGTCGGTACCTGGAGAATCAATTGCGGGCCAGCTTCGGCTATGAAGGTTCGCCAATTCGGATGATTGTAAGACAAAAGGATGAAGAGAGGGAATAAGAATGTGGGAGTATGCCATATTCATGATCGCTTATTTGCTGGGGGCTATTCCTTTTGCCTATCTGGCAGGCAGTTATAAGGGGATAGATGTTCGAAAACACGGCAGCGGCAATATGGGTACCACCAATGCCTTCCGCTTGCTGGGGCCGAAGATGGGTGTTCTCGTTCTCTTGGGAGACGCTTTCAAGGGTGCTTTGGCAGCCTTTCTGGGGGAGCTGTTTTTTGGTCCTTGGGGAGGAATCGCAGCAGGTTTGTTGGCAATGGCCGGACATAGTTGGAACCCTTTCTTTGGGTTTAAACCCAGTGGCAAGGGGGTAGCCTCTGGTTTTGGTATAATTATAGTCCTCATGCCGATAGAATCACTTATTGCTATTTCTTTGTTTATCTTGGTGGTGTTTTTCACTCGCTATGTTTCGATGGGTTCGGTGGTGGGAGCCTTAGCCGTTGGCATCTTAGTTTTTGTCTTTAATGAGCCTCTGGCGTATAAGGTTTTTGGAGTGGTAGCTGTCTGTGTCGTGATCCTTCGTCACCGGACTAATATGCAAAGAGTCCTTAATGGAACTGAAAATCGGTTAAATTTTAAGAAGTAGGGGCGGGGCTCTGCTCCGCCCGATTAAAAAGATTATCGCCCATTTATTTGGTCCAGATACTTCGCTAAATCGCTCAGTATGATAAAAATCAAAACGACTTGTCATCCTGAGCGGAGTGAAGGTCTTTTTCGGCTTAGATTTTATACTGTAAGTTCTTTAATAGATGCAAATTAATTGACGCCAGAGAGGGGGATTATGTTGGCTAAGATAACTGTTTATGGTGCTGGAAGTTGGGGAACTGCTCTAGCGGTTTCGATGGGTAAGGCCGGTCATGAGGTGGCATTGCTTGGTCGCAATTCCAGCGAGATGAGTTTGATGGATCAGCGGCGTGAGAATCTTCGTTATTTGCCGGGAGTGGTGCTGCCCCAAACCATTAAACCCACTGTGGATCATCAGAACCTTGAGGATTCCGAAATGGTCGTCCTTAGTGTACCTTCCCATAGTGTCCGGGAGACAGCGCAAAAGATCAAAGCCTATCTTAAGAAAGATACTGTCATCGTGAACACGGCCAAAGGCTTGGAGGAGGGTAGCCATAAACGACTCTCCCAGGTTCTGGCGGAAGAACTTCCCGATAACTCCATCGCGGTCTTGTCCGGACCCAGTCATGCCGAGGAAGTAGGCAGAGATATGCCTACTACTGTTGTTGTCGCTTCCCAGGATATTCAAATTGCGGAATTTGTCCAGGATCTCATGATGACGCCTAAGTTTCGTGTCTATACCAATCCGGATACCATTGGAGTGGAGCTGGGGGGAGCCTTTAAGAATATTATTGCTTTATGTACCGGCCTTGCCGATGGTTTGGGTTTTGGTGATAATACTAAAGCCGCCCTTATGACCCGCGGTATTGCGGAAATTACTCGATTGGGTGCGGCTTTGGGGGGCAATCCCTTGACCTTTGCCGGTTTGGCCGGGGTAGGGGACTTAATCGTAACCTGTACGAGTCAGCATAGCCGGAACCGTCGGGCAGGGGTTGCCTTAGGTCAAGGAAAGCCCTTAGAGCAAGTTCTGCAAGAAGTGGGGATGGTGGTCGAAGGGGTCAGGATAACGAAAATTGCCCATGAGCTCAGTCAAGAACTTGGCATTTCCATGCCTATCACCGAGCAGGCTTACCAAGTTTTGTTTGAGGGTTTAGATCCGAAAATTGCTGTTACTACCTTGATGATGAGGGGGAAAAAGCATGAGATCGAGGAAGTTGCGGTGATTGCGATGGCAAAAGGGGCTTCATAGGGTTTCCAATAGACATCTAATATGGTTCTATTCTGCAATGTTAGCAATGGTAGGGAAAAGTAAAAAAGCCTATATTGGTAGATAGTCTAACGCAATTAGGGTTGGTGCTGAATTATAATATTTGGCGCCAGCCCTAGTTTTGTTTATCGGGAATGGAATAAATTGCTTGAACCTGACATAGCAATGATAAAGGATTGGGTATTAGAGATGAAAGGACCTGAACAGGGGAAATAAATTTCTAGGGGCAAAAAGGAAAAATGGCATAATTGCCCAAGCCGGTCAATATACTTATACTGCGTAACGTGCTAGTCCAGTTATCCGGTTTCCATCATCTTGTGTTAGGGAGGTGGGGGGATAAGGTGGGGGCCCTTCCCCGGTTTTGGGACAGCACCTAAAAAGGGAGGGAATATTTGTGGAAAAAGTGGACATTTTTAAGGATATCGCGGAGCGTACTGGGGGCGATATCTATCTCGGAATCGTTGGACCAGTCCGTACAGGGAAGTCCACCTTTATCAAACGCTTCATGGACCTCCTCGTCCTGCCCAATATCACAGATGTGTTTGAGCGGGAGCGGGCGAACGATGAACTTCCTCAAAGTGGTTCAGGAAGACAAATTACTACTACGGAGCCCAAGTTTATTCCATCTGATGCAGTGGAAATCCTCGTTAAAGACAGCATTCAAATGAATGTTCGTTTGGTCGATTGTGTTGGCTATGCAGTGGAAGGGGCTATTGGGTATGAATCAGAAGATGGGGAAGAGCCCCGTCTTGTCCGGACTTCCTGGAGTGATGAACCAATCCCGTTCCAAGAAGCAGCTGAGATTGGCACACGCAAAGTAATCACCGACCATTCGACGATCGGCATCGTGATCACCACAGACGGCTCCATAACGGACATCCCCAGAGAGGCATACTTGGAGGCAGAAGAGAGGGTTATTGAGGAGCTAAGGGAATTAGGAAAGCCTTATGTGGTAGTTATGAATACCACCCGGCCTTATGCGGAAGCAATTATGGAATTAACCAGCTCACTGGAAGAAAAATACAATGTACCGGTAATTCCCGTAAATTGTTTAGACATGACTCCGGAAGATATTACCCAAATCCTCGAAGAAGTCCTTTATGAATTTCCGGTTGCCGAAGTAAATATTGAAATTCCTAAGTGGGTTGAAGAGCTTGACTCCAGTCACCCCGTCCGGGCCAGCTTCGAAGAGTCCGTTCGTCAATCCATCGAAGGAATCAGCCGTATTCGGGATATCGATATGGCATTGGATAAACTAGGAGAATGCCCTAATGCCCAGGATGTTCTGCTTAAGCAGATGAATTTGGGCACAGGTATCGCCGAAATCGAAATGACAGCTATCGATGGACTCTTCAAGAAAGTCCTTGAGGAAATGACCGGCGTAAATGTAGAAGGTGAGCATACTCTAATGAGATTAGTCCTCGACTACAGCAAAGCCAAGAGAGAATGGGATAAACTTGCACCGGCTATTGAAGAGGTTCGTGTCAACGGTTATGGTGTGGTCACCCCCCATCTTGATGAAATGTACTTAGAAGAGCCGGAACTGGTTAAATCCGGCGGCCATTACGGAATCAAACTAAAAGCTAGTGCTCCGTCCTTGCACATACTACGGGCCGATGTTACCACGGAAATCACACCTTTGATTGGAACAGAAAAGCAAGCGGAGGATCTCGTCCGCTACATCCTTGATGAATTCGAATCTGATCCCAAAAAGGTATGGGAATCTAATATCTTTGGCAAATCTCTTCACGACCTAGTTCGGGAAGGTGTTCAAACCAAGCTCTACCGGATGCCGGAAAATGCTCAACATAAACTTCAAGATACTTTGCAGCGTATCGTCAATGACGGCAATGGCGGCCTAATCTGCATCATCATCTAAAAACGAGGGTTCCTACGGGAGCCCTTTTTTAATAGTTATTTTCACTGAACATTGTAAAGAATCTTTTCTAAATAACACATGTTGCCACACGGCGGACATTTGCTTATAATATTCCTAATAGAATTCCTGTATGAGACAGGAGGATGGTTTCCTGTATCATTAGCAAGGAGCGGAGAAAAATGGCTGGTAATAAAGATTTTTTAATCGTAAGCAAGGACATACTCCCGGAAGCGATCCTCAAAACAGCCCAAGCCAAGGAACTTTTGGCCAAGGGTGATGTTACTACAATTAATGAGGCAGTGGATCGAGTTCAGCTTAGCCGAAGTGCCTTCTATAAATATAAGGACGGAGTTTTTCCTTTTTACGAAGCCAGTCGGGAAAAGATCATCACTTTTTCATTAACTTTAGAAAACACTGCCGGAGTTTTATCCAATGTTCTAAATAAGATCGCCGGCTTTCGGGCTAATGTGCTTACTATTAATCAAGGCATACCCTTGCAAGGAATTGCCAATGTCACTATCTCCGTAGAGAATACCGGGATGGTTGATACACCGGAAAACCTACTGACCGCCTTAGGGGAGATCCTGGGGGTAAGGAAGATAGAAGTAGTCGGGCATAATTAATTTTACTCTTGCATTTTCCGTAAAGTTATGTTATTTTATATAAGTCCCTTGAATTGGGGATAACTAATCGGGGCGTGGCTCAGCTTGGTAGAGCGCTACCTTGGGGTGGTAGAGGTCGCACGTTCAAATCGTGTCGCTCCGACCATATATGTCAGTTAAACCTGCAAATCTGTGTTAAAACGGTTTTGCGGGTTTTTTTGTTTTAATCTTCCTTGGATTTCACAATTCGCAATTCTTTTGGTACTATAGAGAGTGTAAAAGTCGCAGGAAAGAGGATGAACTTATGAACATGTTTTTTATGCCAACTAAGATTTACTCAGGTGAAAATGTTGTTGTAGAAAATTATGAAACCTTAAAAGCGCTCGGGCAAAAGGCTATGATCGTTACAGGTCGCTGGTCATCGAAGCGCAACGGCTCACTAAGGGATATGGAAGAAGCTCTTAAAAAAGCTTCTATTGACTATGTAATTTTTGATGAAGTTGAAGAAAACCCATCCCTTGAAACTATCGAAAGAGCAGGGGAGTTAGGTAAACAAGAAAAGGTAGACTTCTTAGTAGGTATCGGTGGAGGGTCACCTATTGATTCTGCTAAATTTATCGGTATTCTAATCCATAATCCGGAGTTAACAGGGACAGAAGTTTTTGGTCAAAATGGACTTCAATCCATTCCTATCGTAGCTGTGCCAACCACATCGGGGACAGGAACTGAGGTGACTCAATACGCCATCGTGACCATCCACCAAGAAAAAACCAAAAAGAATTACGGGCAAATTGTCTTTCCAACCCTTGCCTTCCTTGACCCCAGATATACTTTGGAGTTACCCTTGGATATTACTGTCAATACGGCCTTGGATGCCTTATCTCATTTGGTAGAAGGTTACCTTAACCGAAATGCCGGTCTTTTATCCGATGCAATCGCTGAAGCAGGGATGAAAATCTGGGGTCAATGTATCGAAGGGTTGCTTGCCGGGAGCTTTGACCTAAAAGAGAGAGAAAAACTTATGATTGCCTCGACCCTGGGAGGTATCTTGATCGCTCAAACCAGCACATCCTTGCCCCATGGCATGGGTTATGCTCTAACCTATAATAAGGGTGTGCCCCATGGTTTAGCTAACTGTGTATTGTACGTGGAATATCTTAAAGTCTTTACAAACAGAGAAAAGGTCGACCGTTTGCCAAGCCTCTTAGGGATAAAAGACTATAGCACCCTTGAAAATGTCTTAAAAAAGCTGACGAAGGCCGATATCACTGTAACTGATGACGAAATACGCGCATACACCTCAAGTATGATGGAGAATAAAGGAAAATTGGCTAATCATCCGGAGGAAGTAACCGACGACGATATCTATAATATCTATAGAAGAAGCTTAAGTTAAGCTAAATATGCATGCTTTCTTGGTCATTCATGGAGTAGCCATCCCTTTTAAGGTCACTTATGGATAAGGAGTCATCTTTTAGGGCAATATCTTTAAGCCTTTTTACGGTTCCGTAAGGTTCTTTTAAGGAAAGCTCTTTTCCCCGCCCGGAAATAACCCATAAGGTTTTATACCCCCGAGGTATGGTGAGAAGCTTTTCTTCACCTTTGCCGTCAGTAAAGTAGATTAACAAGTTTATCTTTTGTTGATTAGCGTATTCGAAAACAGGGGTAAATTGAGTGCCCCCTCTGATTTTGCTTCTTTCTTTGATATCCTTTACGGACTTGACTTTGTAGACACGCCTGATTTCATTATCACATTCGATAATCGTAATTTCCTGATTGTAATTCTTAACAATATCAAGCACTTCCTTAAGGGCTTGATTGAATTCTTCCTCACTAATGCTGCCGCTGATATCTAGGGCGACAAGGATTTTTGCTTTATGGCTTCTCAGTTCACCCCTTAAATCCAGTCGATCGGGCTGTCTTCTATTTTTTCTGGTAATGGTTTTCTTTTTATTGCTTTCCACGGTTCCCATCAACCGCTTAAGATATAGATGCCAAGGCAATTCACGGTTGCTATTTTTCAGTGATGAGATCATATTTCCTAAATAGTCAGGGATGCTCCCTTTCAGAGCATTAGCAATAAACTTTTCCGTAAATTCTTGAAGTGTTTTTTTATCAATATCACTGGATTCTTGCCATATTTGGTGAGTTTGCTTCGGGTCATAATCTTTTGCTATAACTTGATCTAGATTGCGATCATCAAACTCATCAGCATTTTCATCCGTCTCATCTTTGTCCTCTTCCTCAGTTTCCTCTTCGGCATCCCGTAAGTCCAGAGCCGTTTGAAGCTTTTCCACATAGTATTCAAAAGGCTGAAAGGGCAAGAGTTCTAAAGTATAATATAAATTTACCCATTCCAGAGTGGTAGCATAGGGGGGAAGATGATCTAAATATTTATTGACTACTATATCCATGGCCATATTAATGGCTAAGGTGCTATAGCTATTCTTCAATTCCTTGGCCCTTATTAAATGCATCGATAAGATATGGAGTATTTCGTGTTTGATCATACTTGCCATTTGTTTTAGGCTAAGGTTCAGAAATATAATGGGATTGAAAGAAAGAACATATTTAGCGCCTTCAAAATTCACAGCGGTAGGGCTGCTGATATCGAAGCGTATTCTTTTGGACATTTGAAACAAAAAGTATCCATAAAAGTTATCTTTGTCTTCCATAAGCGATAGAACCGCTTTATCGACAAGACTAAAGAATTCTGCTTGAAAATCTGGAGAAATATTTATTTCGGAATGATTATGATCCGCTTTTAAAACCAGTTGATAGGCTTTTTCGTAAAGTGCTTTTACTTGGGTTTCAAATAATTCCATAGTCTCACCTTATTGCGGTATAAGTTTCAAAATATGACTCAATAAAAGCTTCATTTTCTAGTACAAGTTCATATACCAGGGGGTAGCTATTTCTAATATCCTTCATAATGCCGATCTTTAAGTCGACAGGATATAAATTTAGAAATGCAACCAGTCTGTTGGCATAAAAATTTGACTCTTGGCTATTGTTTTTGATATTTGCTTCTAATCGTTTAAGAATATTCTTGGCGGAGAGATAGAGCCTGGTATGGCTTTCTTTTTTTATTCTTTCCGACACAGATTCAGGCAAAATATCTCCTGAAAAAACATCTTCATAAGCAAGAAGTGGACTATAATCAGATTCAACAAAATTAACAAACTCTTCGGCGATTACTCTTCCTACATTTCCCTTGACAACATTCAGAAACACGGCTCTTGGAATGGTATCTTTTTGTTCTTTGTAGATTTTATAACTACTGGAAATTCGCTCATAGCTTCTCGGGGTTGCTCTAAGATCGTCTTCATTGATCTTGTGCAAATATTCGGGGAAGGTGGAGATAAACTCAATGACTTTTTGCTCAAGTCCGGCCTCTATTGACCAGTCTAGCCACTGGTTAGCATCAGGCTCCATAAATAACCAGACAAATCTATTTTCTTGGGCTGCGTCCATATCGACAACCTGGTAATCGAATTCTGAGCCATATTTGCTGGAAGGATTCATAGCAGCTAGAATTCTGACATTTTCGTGGACTTTGTAGCCGTTAATTTCCCGATTTAAGATCAAATTCATAAGTTCCTGTTGTACCGTATGTTCACAACGGTTGATCTCATCGATAAACAAGAGCACTGTTTTTCCTTTAGCTATTTCTTCATCGATTTCTCTTAGTTTATGATGAACGGCGTATACTGTGGTTTTATTTTCAATAGTCGGCAGACCGCCGATTTCTCCTTCTTTAAGGAGATTTCCATTGATAACAACTAAGCTCCACTTATTCTTTTGAGCAAGCTCTTTGGCCAAGGCTGTTTTGCCGATTCCGCTTTCACCAACAATTAGAGGGACCTCGCCGGTGGATAATACTAAGTCAACACTTTTAAATGTATCTACAAAATTCATTACCTTTCTCTCCTATAGCAACTTCAGCTTTTCATCTACAGTTATTTTTTTGGCTTTTTTACTTCCATATCGATAAATAAACATGATTTTATCCAAGGGCATTATGCCGTAATTTTTTTCTAGCGTACTACAATTTATATAATCCCTAACATATTTTTCGTTAACATCTTTACTAGATAGTCCTTCCTTCAAAACATCCTCTAATTCTTCCTTAGAAATTTCGTTTAAAACGTACTTAATGACTAAAATATTTACTTTTAAAAATTCTAGAATTTTATTTTTATTTAAATCATTGATAAAGGTAATAGCTCTCTCATTATCTTTAATCGCTATAAGTTCCACCTTTGGTGTAGGAGAATTGATAAACCTTAGTGCCTCGTAATTGATTTTTACCGCTTCTTCTTGGACACTTTCATGAGGTTCTTTAATATATTTAATTGCATCATAATTTTTTCTGACAGCTAATAATTGCAGTTCCACACTGGGATTATTAACATATTGGATGGCCCAGCCGGCTTGATTTAGGGCTAATTTGATTAATTCATCCTGAGGATTTCCAATATACTTTAAGTTAACCCATCCGTCCGCGATAGCTTTTATCATCATCTCCACCGTGGGGTTATTAATAAACTGAATGGCTCTTGGATTATTTTTCAAAGCTAATTCTTGCATCTCACGGGTTGGATTATCGATATATTCTAAGGTAAGACCATTCTTTTGGACAGCTAATAATTTCATTTCATCTGTGGGATCTTTTAGATGGGCGATAGCAGTTGGATTATTCTCGATTAATTGAATAAGCTTTGACTTTTCCATAACGTTATTTTTCCTTGACCCACTTTGCTATTACAAAACCTGGATTTCCTTCCCGTTGCGCTTCCCAGGCGAGTGCTTCATCCGTATTTTGAATCTGGGGTGGGAAGAAAAGACATTCGCCGATTTCCACCGGCGCACCGATTTGCCAGGAGGATATTTCCTCTTTGGTATAGAGTGCGGCACGGGCGAAGACAGAGGTGGGTTTTTTGCGTGCCGCCTCTGCATAGTATTCACTCCAGGCACTGTTACCGGCGATGACGCCGATCATCATGCAGCCCCCAGGCTTTAAACGGCTAAACAGTTTTTTTAAGACTTTTTCCGGTTCTGGAACAAATTCAAAAGCGGTCATGGAAAAAATTCCATCGTAAGTTTCAAGCTGATCAAGAATTTCTCTAATATCTGCCTGCCACCAGTGAACAGGTTGTACTATTGAGGATTTCTCCTCAATAGTAGCAATTTTCTTCTTAGCCAGAGTCATCATTTCACTGGAAATATCCACGGCAGTGACTTCAAAACCCTCCTGCACAAGCCAGCTCGTATATTGTCCGGTACCGCATCCGATCTCCAGAACCTTGGGCCCTGGTGCCCTAAACATGGACTGGGCTAAATTACGTTCAACTTGATCGGATACTGCACCAAGCTCAGTGTCATACCATGAATCATAATGTTCGGCAACATGGTCGAAAAGTGCTTCATTCATTTACAATCACCCTTGTCTAGATTTATACTTCTTATTTCTTATCTAATATGAATCTTGATAAAGAAAGGAGTTTGTCGTAAAGTGGATATATTGTCCAGATTCTATCATGATAACTACCCACCGCTACCAAAACTTTGTTAGTATTTTCGACAAAAGACGGCAGATCCCTTTTTGACTAGTCAGAAAAAGCCTTAGCCCATTCTAATTTTGGCCTAAGGCTCGGAGCTTTTATTCAATTGTGTTACTAAGCCTTGTTTCTTCTTAATAGATAAGCATGCATTTCGATGGCGATTCGTCGACCTTCGCCCATCGCTTTGACTACGGTTTCCGGACCATGAACAACATCACCAGCGGCAAAAACCCCTTCTCTCGTCGTCATACCATGTTCATCACAGATGAGCAACCCTTGTCTATCTACTTGAAAACCTTCAGAGGTCGAGACAATCCGTGCGAAGGGTCTCTGTCCTATAGCATAAATCACTTTGTCTACAGGTAAAACAAAGCTCTCTTCAGCCTTGACAATAACCCGTCCTTCTTCGGAAACCTCAGTAGGTGCACATTTAATCCCTTTCACGGCGGTATCCCCTAAGATTTCAAGGGGAGCTGTAAAGGGCCGAATTATCACTCCATCGGCAATAGCTTCATCCCGCTCGATATCCCGGGCTGCCATTTGGTTCAGACCGCGACGGGCCAGAATTGTGACCTCAGCGCCTAAGCGACTTGAAGAACGGGCTGCATCCATCGCCACATTACCTGCCCCGATAACAATTACTTTATCTCCTGGCTCGATAGGCAATTCCAGCTTGGGCAATTGACCTAAGTTATAGAGGTTCGTGGTTTGGAGAAGGAAAATCGCGGAGAATACACCTTGCAGTTCTTCTCCGGGAATGTTTAATTTTTGAGGTAATCCGGCACCTGTGCCAATTAATACTGCTTGATATCCTTGGGTAAAAAGGTCATCCAAAAGAATATCGGCCCCAATTAAAGTGTTTAGCTTGAATTCAACCCCCATGTTTTTGATCTTCTGAATTTCCCTTCTCACAACTTCCTTGGGCAAACGATATTCAGGTATTCCATGAAGGAGTACACCACCCGGTTCGGCTTCCCCTTCAAATAAAGTAACGGCATACCCTAGTTGGGAGAGTTGAACAGAAGCCGCTAATCCCGCTGGGCCTGAGCCAATGACGGCAACAGGTCCCATCGTGGGAATTATTTTTTGAAATTCGATTTCCTTTCCCTGATCGGCAATATATTGTTCTAATTTGCCGATGCGAACGGCCTTCCCTTTTCGTGCCAAGATACAACCTGCTTCACACTGCTTCTCTTGGGGGCAGACACGTCCACAAACCGCGGGTAAATAGCTGTGACGATAAATTGCTTCCAGGCCTTGACTATAATTATCTTCTCTCACTGCTCTAATAAATTGAGGAATAGCATTATTAACCGGACATCCTTTTCTGCACCCGGGATTTTTGCATTGAAGACAACGTGAGGCCTCTGCTAGCGCTTCTTCTTTTGTAAACACTGAATTGAATTTATTCATATCTCTCACAATTATCCCCTCAACTTAAATGGTTTTTCGAAAATCTTTCTGATTATAACACAAACATGCTGTTGAAAGGTCTTGAAAATCGGCGGGAATTTTTGGTATAATATCCTGAAAAAATATTTGGCGGGAAAAGCTGTCTAAAACTCATGATAATTAGGAACTTATTATTGTACGAAAATATTTTAACGATAGTTTTCTTTATCGATAAAAATTATTGTGGTAATATAACATTGACGGGACAAGCCTAATAACTAGAGCTTTAAGTTATTTTTAATTAAGGGGTGGCGAAATTGGAAAAGATCTACACTGGAAAAACCAAGGATGTCTATCGTCTAGAGGATGGGAATTATCTCTTAAAATTTAAAGATGATGTTACCGGTACAGATGGTGTTTTTGATCCTGGTGCTAATACTGTAGGGTTATCTATTGAAGGGGCTGGCAAAGCCGGGCTTAGGTTAACTCAGTTCTTTTATGAAAAGATCAATAAAGCCGGGATACCAACTCATTATTTAAGCGCGGATATTGAGCAAAACACTATGACGGTACAGCCGGCAAAAATGTTTGGGCAGGGTGTAGAAGTTATTTTACGCTATAAGGCAGTGGGTAGTTTTCACAGAAGATATGGAAAGTATTGCAATGTAGGGGATCCACTAGACGGCTATGTGGAGGTTACCTTGAAAGACGATGATCGCAATGACCCCCTGATAACTGATGATGCTCTTGAGATGTTGGGAATTATGACTAAAGACGAATATAAGACCCTGGTCGGGTTAACCAAAAAAATTGGCGAACTCGTTAAAGGTGAACTGGCTAAAAAAGACTTAGAGCTCTACGATATTAAGTTTGAATTTGGCAGAGTAGGGCAAGACAATCATGTGGCCTTGATCGATGAAATTTCCGGCGGAAATATGCGTGCCTATCGGGGTGAACAATATATTGAACCCCTTGAGTTAGAAAAAATCATATTGGAATAGGAAATTAGCAAGAGGAGATGGTCCCTACGGGGTCCATCTTTTTTTATTGGCTTTTTGTAATGTCTATTAATAAAAAAACTTTAAAAACGTACTGATTATTTCTAATGTAATAGAGGTTAACGGGAGATGGTGTAGAATTATATATCAAGCAATTAAAATGGGTTCTCTTAAATAGGATTTGTGCAATATTATTTTGAAAGGAAGTAATGCCAATGGAGCAGGATGTGAAACCTTTTGAGAAATTTTTTTCCGGAAGTCATCTGATTCTAGGCGAAGCCGGATCCGGAAAAACAAAATTAATATGGTCTATCCTTCAGGACAGAGAGTATGTCAAGGAGAATTCTATCAACATTGTTCTTACAGACTCTGAGAAGAGGATGTGGGATGAGCCTTGCCAAACTCCCATTACAATTATAAACAGTTATGATCCGGATATTTCTTGGGCTACTAATCCTAGCAAGCCTGGTATTTATTACTGTGCTTGTGATTATGCTCCAAGAATTATTACTTTTTTGGAGTGTTTGGCTACCTGGGCAATTCAGAATCAAGCTAAGATCGAGCAGAAAGTACGTATATTCATTGATATTGCTTCGAAAACATGGACACTGCCTGAATTTTGCGAACAAGTGGCCAGACTGCATTATATTGCAGCCAGTATGGAAGAAGATTCGCCTCTTGAGATTTGGGTCGTGCTCGGTAATCTTAAGAAACTGACCAATCAGGCCAAATCTATCTTTGCCTGCATCAATCTCATCCTGATGAATCCGATTTCTCCGGCCTGGCTTGAAGATCTCAAAGCAATAATTGGCTCGAAATGTGGAAATCTTCGTGAAAAATTAGATAGCATTCAAGATGGAGAAAAAGGAGGGTATTATTACGCTCCCTGTAATGATGAGGATCTCTATTTTCACCCTCTAGGACCTGTTGGAGTCTGACTTTTTGTTGAAATGAAGATATGAAGAAAACCCTCGGTAATACCAACCCCTTGGTAATGCCGGGGGTTATTTTTCCCCTTTTTGCTTGATTCGTTTATCCATTATTGCAATTAGGTAAATTGTTAAATGCCAAACTTGCTGGTATCATAATAATTGTAGAATGGTACTTAGGCTTAATCGGCCCAGGATTATTATAGTGAGCAAAAATGAAGGATTTGGAATAAATTATGAATAAATTTGTCATTGGCATTTTGGCTCATGTAGATGCGGGTAAGACCACCTTATCAGAGAGTATGCTTTATTTGAGCGGGAAAATCGGCAAACTGGGCAGAGTAGATAATAAGGATGCTTACTTAGATACCTACGAGCTGGAGAGAGCGAGAGGGATCACCATTTTCTCTAAGCAGGCGGTGTTTGCCATAGGGGAAACTCAGATTACCTTACTGGATACACCGGGACACGTAGATTTTTCGGCGGAAATGGAAAGAACCCTTCAGGTACTGGATTATGCCATATTAGTGATAAATGGTGCCGATGGGGTACAGGGGCATACCAAAACTTTATGGCGGCTACTTCAGATCTATCAGATACCGGTTTTTTTGTTCGTTAACAAGATGGATCAGATCGGGACGGATAAAGACAAGTTGCTGAAGGAATTGAAAAAGCACTTAAGTGACGGCTGTATTGAATTTAGCCAAGTCCAGACTGAGGGTTTTTGCGAACAACTGGCCATGTGTGAAGAGAAATTGCTGGAGACCTATTTGGAAACAGGACATATTGAAACTCTTCAGATAAAAAAAGCTATCTGGGAGCGCAAAATTTTTCCCTGTTACTTTGGCTCTGCCTTAAAATTAGAAGGCGTTGAACAATTTATCCAAGGCCTTGATGAATATACCCTGATTCCTTCTTACCCTGAAGAATTTGGGGCTAAAATCTTCAAAATTTCCAGAGACGATCAAGGGAACCGTCTTACCCACATGAAGGTTACCGGTGGAAGTCTTAAGGTTAAAGATGTTTTATCGAATAATAGCTGGAAAGAGAAAGTGAATCAAATTCGTATCTATTCCGGTAAAAAATTTGAGACTGTGAGCGAGGTAGGAGCTGGGGCTGTCTGTGCTGTAACCGGACTTAGCCAAACCAGGCCGGGAGAAGGTCTAGGGATAGAAGAGGCTTCCGACACACCGATATTAGAACCGGTGCTCTCCTATCAGATCATTCTGCCGGAGGGCTGTGATCCAAGAGTGATGCTGCCAAAGTTACGTCAGATCGAAGAAGAGGAGCCGGAACTGCAGATTGTCTGGGATGAGCAGTTGCAGGAAATTCAGGCTCAGATTATGGGAGAGGTGCAGATCGAAATCCTGCAAAGCCTCATCCAAAGCCGTTTTGGTGTTGAGGTGGCTTTCGATGCCGGTAGAATTGTCTATAAAGAGACCATTGCTAACGTTGTAGAGGGAGTAGGGCATTTTGAACCTTTGCGCCATTATGCGGAGGTTCACTTACTAATGGAGCCGAATGAGCCGGGGAGCGGTCTGCAGTTTGGAGTGGAGTGCAGTGAAGATATCTTAAGTAAAAACTGGCAAAGACTTATTTTATCCCACCTGGAGGAAAAGACTCATTATGGAGTTCTCACCGGGTCGGCGATAACCGATCTGAAAATCACCTTAGTTTCCGGGCGGGCCCACAATAAGCATACCGACGGCGGTGATTTCCGAGAGGCTACCTACCGGGCAGTGCGCCAGGGATTAAAGGAGGCTGAGTCCATACTGTTGGAGCCTTATTATGCCTTTGAGCTGGAATTGCCGGAGAAAATGGTCGGCAGAGCGATGACGGATATTGAGAAAATGCACGGTACCTGCACCATAAGCGAGACCAACGGCGAAATCGCGGTGCTTGTGGGAAGTGCCCCGGTTGCTACCATGCGGAATTATCAGAAAGAGGTAGTTGCCTATACTAAAGGACTGGGCAGGCTTTTTTGCAGTCTGAAAGGGTATGAACCCTGCCATAACACTGAAGAGGTCATAGCAAGTATGGGTTATGATTCAGAGAGGGATACAGAAAATCCGACAGGCTCAGTGTTTTGTGCCCACGGGGCCGGCTTTTTGGTGGAATGGTATGCCGTAAAAGACTACATGCATCTGGAAAGCTATTTTTCGAAGAAAGCGGATTCGGCCGGCGTTACCGCTCCCCATCAGGCCTCATACACAGAAGAGCGGTGGATCAGCCCAGAGGAGATTGACCGAATTATCAATAACACCTTTTATGCCAATCAAGGGAAAAAGTCTGTCTGGAAAAGACGTAAAACAGCCCGGGACAGCTATTATGAAGCGGCTGCTTATGCGGCCAACCGGCAGGAAAATAAAGAAGAGTATCTCCTTGTGGACGGCTATAATATCATTCATGCCTGGCCGGAACTGAAAGAACTCGCCGATGAGAATATGGACGGTGCCAGAATTAAGTTACAGGATATTCTCTGTAATTACCAAGGAATTCGTAAGTGCCGGATTATTGTTGTATTTGATGCTTATCTGGTTCAGGGGCATGTAGAGGAAATCATGGACTATCATAATATTCATGTGGTATATACGAAAGAAGCTCAAACCGCCGATCAATATATTGAAAAGTTTGCCCACGATAATCAAAAAAAATATAACATAACAGTAGCGACCTCGGACGGTCTGCAGCAGATCATTATCAGGGGAGCGGGATGCGGCTTATTATCAGCTCGTGACCTGAAGACTGAGGTGGACAGTTCTATTGAAAGAAATAAGCAGGAATATCAGGAGATGCAGGTAAATGTGCGTAATCACTTGATTGATGCCTTGTCTCCGGCCGCTAAGGCGCAGGTGGAGGAAGCTAAGAGAAAGCTTTAGAGGGAGGGGAGCAAGAAATTATGCTTGGTGCAATTATTGGTGATATTGTCGGTTCGGTTTATGAATGGAATAACATCAAGATTAAGGAATTTCCTCTTTTTAGCTTGGAGTGTTTTTTTACCGATGATACGGTGATGACTTTGGCAGTTGCCGAAGGTTTGCTGAATGGCGGCAGTCCGACAGCCTTTATCCAAGCCATGAAAAAATATGGCCGTATGTATTCAGCTGCTGGTTACGGCGGTCGTTTTAACAGTTGGCTGTTTTCCGAGGATACTGATCCCTATAATAGCTGGGGAAACGGTTCGGCTATGCGGGTTTCACCGGTAGCTTGGTTCTTTGATACCCTTACGGAGATTGAGCAATATGCCAAAATCTGTGCGGCTGTGACCCATAATCATCCAGAAGGCATTAAGGGTGCCCAAGCAACCGCTGCGGCCATTTTTCTTGCCCGGGAAGGAAAAACCAAGGACGAGATTAAGGCTTATGTAGAAGGAAAATATGGTTATGATTTGAGCCGAACCCTCGAGGATATACGCCAGAATTATGAATTTAATGAGAGTTGTCAGGAAACTGTCCCCGAAGCAATCACGGCATTTCTGGAAAGCGTGGATTTCGAGGATGCCATCAGAAATGCTGTTTCCCTTGGTGGAGACAGTGACACCCTTGCCGCCATAACCGGCAGCATAGCTGAGGCTGCTTACGGAGTACCGGCAGAAATTGTGAATAAAGCCTTATCGTTCCTTGATGATAGCTTGCTAACTGTATATAAGCGCTTTTCAGAAAAGCATTGACAAGGGTGTCAAGGGGACGGGGGTATTGACAACTTTTTAGTGATAGGATAACCTCTTATTGGAGGTGGTAAAAAATGCCGAGGCAAGCGAGAAAAAAGGGTGAAAGCGGAATTTATCATATCCTAATGAGAGGGATAAACCGGCAGGTCATTTTCGAGGATGACGAGGATTTCACTAGGTTCACTCAAACTTTAGGTAAGTATAAGGAGCAAAGTGGCTACGAACTATATGCTTATTGCCTCATGGATAACCACGTTCATCTACTTCTCAAAGTCGGTCAAGAGCCATTGGAACAGATCATGCGTCGTATCTGTGCAAGTTACGCTATTTGGTACAATAAAAAATACCAGCGAGTAGGTTATTTATTTCAAGATAGGTTCAAAAGTGAAGTAGTAGAAGATGATAGGTACTTTTTAACTGTACTTAGGTATATTCATCAAAATCCAATAAAGGCTGGCCTAGTAGGAAATGCCGATGAGTTTAAGTGGAGCAGTATGGGTGAATATATAGGTAAACCCAGTATTGTTGATATTACTTTCCCCCTAGGATTCTTCGGCAAAGAAAGAGAGAAAGCATTGGAGAGCTTTAGACAATTTTGTAAGATAACCAATGATGATCGTTGTTTGGAGATGGAATATAAAAGCCGGATTTCAGATAGTGATGCAAGGGCCCTAATTATTGAGATTTTCCAGCTGGAAAACCCATTTGAATTGCAGGGCTATGAAAGAGCTTCAAGGGATAAATGC
>NZ_CEVWNY010000026.1:0-30290 GCF_982384815.1 Desulfitobacterium sp.
TTCGGTACTTTTGTACATGAAAACACGCTCCAAGTGCAAGGTTTTTGAAGGGAAAACTCCTATTTCCATGTACTATTATACCGAAAAAATGGTCTTAAACCCAGTATTTATGCGGGGCTTGCTGTTATTCAGCAGCCCCTAATATAGCTTAGATTTATAATATCCTAAAGATACAAAATAAGGTTCTCGATTACTCTCATCTAAATCCCGCCATGGACGGCGGGCGGTCCTGCAGGAAATGTCATATAACGTTTCGAGGAGTCCCGCAGCGTCCCAACCACATTCATCATCCTCAAGTAGCGGGACTCCTCTGTTAGGTGAAGTAGGCATCTCAAGGCTTTTGTACTTCCGTAAGAATTTGATTTGAAAGTGCATAATACCTTGGCTCATTCGGCTTTTGATAAATTTCAAATACGTTAGAGTCGTTTCTGTATACTACGACTTGTGCATTAACAGATTCGTTTACATCTGAGACCATAATAATATTTCCTATATTCTTATATATCTTCGTGTTTGCTAAAGTCCCCCACGTTGTGACCACTTCTTGTTCGTTATCCATATCAATGTCCTTTTCTAATTCATGTCCATCGACTTGAAGTAATACACTTGGCTTAAGATCTTCAATCAGAATATAAATAGCTTGATTATAATTTACTCCCAAGGAACCACTAAACTTAATTACCTTCTTCCCAAACAGATCCTTTACTTCAATTTTATTTCCTGTTTGATAAACAGTGATCTGACCCACATCATAATATCTATCCTTGATTTTTATGCCCCCATTAAACCCTTCTTGATTTGTTTTTGGTTTATAAAGAAATGCTGAAGCACCATCTGCTAACAGCTCACTTGTTATTTCGCCAATAGCTTGTTCGGATATTATGGTAATTTCAGATTTAATATCGATTTGCTTAAACTCCAAATTCAATGTTTGGTCTGTATCTTTCGCACATCCATTTACGAGCAATGATACTGAAATTATGGCTATTAGCAACTTAAATAATTTCATCATGCTAAATCTCCGTCCTTTTGCAGCATAATCAGCCTGTTTCACCTAACGTTTCGAGGAGTCCCGCAGCGTCCCAACCACATTCATAATCCTCCGAGTGTCTGGAACACTCTGTTAAGTGAAGTTGGTCGCCCCCAAATTCAGAAGTCGCCATGGACGGCGATTCCTTAAATTCTTACGAAGCCATCTAGCCTATTTTTTTATATATTGGCATTACCTCTCATTTAATCAAAAGGGTAATCCAAAAATGTATTCATTTTTAGAGCTTCGTCTTTTGAACTATAAACTATAAATTCCTGTTTGTTTTTAATATTTGAAATAAGTAATTCTATAGATTTTGGGTTCTTAGAAATATTAAGTATTTCTTCAATCTCACGCCGTTGTGCCAAATACTGTTTCTCAACTTTTTCTATTTCGGGAGATTTCAAATCATAGGACTCCCCCATTTGCTCACACCTAATAACTTCTTGCCAATATGGATAAAAAATAACAAGTTTCAAAAATTCTTTAAAGCTATCTGTTATTCTGCCATACATTCCCTTGAGATTCACATACCCGACCGGGTAATTATCATCCACAATATTACCAAGCCCGCCAATTGTTCCAAAGCAATTACCCTTACTGTCAACAGCAAAAATTGAGAACCTCGGAACAGGATAAAATAAAAAATCACTTAGCATTTGGTCTGTACAAAAAATCAAATCACAGGTTTTTTCTAGCAGTTTATAAATCTTATAAGCTCGTTCATTTTCAGGTACTGGAATTATTTCCTTTCCTGCAAGCAAAACTTCAACTTTTTCACCGTTTTCCGGTATAAAAAAATACCCGATTGCACTGTTCTTTCCCTCAATATCAATAAGTAACCTTTTTGGTATAGCCATCGCACTTCAATTTCTCCTTGTCATATATTAACAATAACCCAAAACCTAACTTTTCCGCGCCAGGACGGCGCGGCCTTTGCGACCAATTTCATTTAACGTTTCGTGAATTTGCGTAGCGTCTTTTTACATGCATCTATGCAAAGTTACGCAAATTCACTGTTAGCGAAGTTTTCCATACTTCGATGAAAAATTATGCAAATAACTTCTCTGAACATACAGGATTTACCTCTTTTCTGTCTAATTGTAGTAGTGAAATAAAAAGAGGCAGGTAAATCTTGTGGAGAAACTTGGTCTTGAAAACATAAATAAAAACTCATATCATATAGGTAACCTCGATAAAAAAGTAATCGAATTATTAAAGCTAAATATGCAAGAAAATACCAAAATAATAATAGGTCAAGATAAAATAAGGTATACTGAAAAACATAAACACAAGTTTGCTTCTTATGATGAATATAAAAAGCATATTGAAATGGCTCCTGAAATAGTAAACTCTCCAGATTATGTAACTTTGCATCCGAACGGGGATAGTATTGAGTTTATTAAAATGGTAGATGAAATTATTTTGGTTGCCGTAAGAGTGTGTCAACATGGCAACCTTTGGGTTAAATCGATCTTCCCAATTACTCAATCTAAATTAGAAATTTATATTGAATCCGGAACAGCAAAAAAGGTACTATAGCAATTATTTAGCAATTATTTAGTTATTAAAAAACAGTAAATTATTGACTATCAACAATGATAATGTGTATAATATAGATAATTAAACATAAGCATATATATGAAGGTTATTTGAGGACAGAACAGGCATCTGTCACGCCCTTGTGGTTTGGAAAGAGATGTGGGATACGCCACCCCACCAAATAACCTTCACTAAGTAGGACCTCCTCAAAGGGGGTCTTTTCTCATTTCCACAAAAACTAGTGCAAAACCAACTCTACTCCAGGTAACTTCTAAACGACAACCGAGCAGTATTAAATAGCTTGAACGAAAAATTTCGGGTACCGTTTCGAGGAGTCCCGAAGCGTCTCAACCACTCTAGAAAAGTAAGCAGCAAGAGAATTATAGACATTGGAATAGCAAAAATATTTTCAATAATTTTAGGTTTTCTTGTTATAAAATAGGAAAGTAACATCGCTATTATTAAACCCAAACATTTTGACTCCAAATATTTATTGAAACATCTTGCTGGGAGTGGTATAAGAAATAACTTTTTCATCTAATCTCCTTTGTTTACTTGATTCTAATCGTAACCCAATCCTTTTTAGCGCTTAACTGAATTTAATCCGATGGTTTTTTTTGCTTGTACATATCTTTATCTGCCAGAGCCAATAACTGCTCCAACTCAAGTTCCGATTCATTCAGGCCCTGAGAAGTGGCTACACCGATGCTGACATTTACCCTGATTTCCCTTTGTCCCTGTGTTTCAATACGTATTGTTTTAATGCCTTCCCTGATTCGTTCAGCGATAAGAAGGGCATCCCTCAAATGCGTATCCGGCAAGATAACAGCGAATTCATCTCCCCCCAAACGTCCAAAGATATCATGGGCACGGATATCTTTTTGGCATTGCTTAGCAAAGGCAATCAATGCCTAATCTTAGGAAAAGATTCCTGCCGCAAAGAACGGGCCGCGAAAGGTTATGTTCAGAAGAATCTCAGCCATTTCCTCCGGGGTTTCCCGGCGCCCCCTGTCCAGCCATTCCTGGACAACTCCGAAATGAGCGGCAGCTATGTAAGAAACCAGATACTCACCGGGTACCAAGAGCTTCTCTTTTTTGACTAATGCGGCGTAATTCTTTTCGAAGATATTGCTCCACATTATTTTTTTTATTTGATTCTGTAGAGCATAATTGCCTTTTGTTGCTAAGATTGCCTGCATTAAAGAAGCATTGGCATTGAAATATTCAAACAATCCGGCGATTATAGCCATGGGCATTCGCCTATCGAGTAAATCCGCAGGAGAAAGGGCTGCAATTTCCAATAAAATATTTTCAATATCCCGGATTACTTCTTCCAGAGTCTGATCCAGCAAATCAAATTTGTCCTTATAATGGAGATAAAAAGTGCCCCGGTTAATTTTGGCCCTTGTTGTAATATCTTTGACCGCTAAAGCGTCAAATCCCTTTTCTTCGATCAACGCCACCAGAGCCTCACGAATTACCCCTTTGGTCCGGATTATGCGCCGGTCTTCAGTCAAGTTCATAGGATGATTCCCCTTTACTTAAAATTTCCCCAACATAAATCAACAAATTAGGGCCTAGTGTTTATTAACCGTCATAAGTCCTTGTTTTGTCGATTGCAGGCTGATTACGGTTTGATTATAATCAAATCAGGAAAATAATCAACTCACTGTTCAGTGATAAACCAGATTAGAGTTCAAGGGGGACAGAGATGCTGAAAGTATTAACGAAACAAAAAAACGGCAAGAAAAATTCTCCCTGCCTGGAAAATCCTCATTGCATCCTTTTACATCATGTGAATAAATTCTTTGGCAAAAAGCAAGTCCTCAAAGATATTAACATGGAAATTCCCTATGGCCATATTTATGGCCTGCTTGGCCCTTCCGGCTGCGGCAAGACAACGATAGTGAAAATAATCGCAGGAATACTGGAAGCCACTTCAGGTGAAGCTTATGTCCTGGGTCAGGCCATGCCCCGGCTCAGCTTAATGAATCAGATAGGTTATATGGCCCAATCGGATGCTCTCTATGGTTCATTGACTGCGGAGGAAAATCTCCGGTTTTTTGGAGCAATTTACGGCATGAGCAAAGTAGAAGTCAAAAAAAGGACGACCGAAGTCATGGAGCTGGTCAATCTTACGGAGCATCTCCATAAACCGGTTCAGGCTTTTTCCGGCGGGATGAAACGGCGGCTTTCCTTGGCTATGGCTGTTATGCACAAACCGCCGGTGCTGGTTCTGGACGAACCCACCGTGGGGATTGACCCCCTGTTGAGAAAAAATATCTGGGCAGAACTCAATAAATTAGCCCTGCAGGGGGTTACCATCCTGGTCACAACCCATGTTATGGATGAAGCGGACAAATGTCATAACCTGGCGATGATGAGGGATGGCCGTTTGATTGCCAAAGGCACTGCCCGGGAACTGCAGGAAAAGATCGGGGTAAACAGTATCGAAGAAGCTTTCATTTATTATGGAGGACAGCAGGATGAGAGTTAGAGCTTTAACCTTCCGCATTTTAAATCAATTGCGGCATGACCGGCGTACTCTGGCTTTGATGCTGGTGGCCCCCATTTTTCTCCTCACTCTGGTGTATTTTATTCTGGCCGATACGGTTCCCGTAGTGAAGGTGGCCGTAGTTAATGCGCCGGCGGGCTTTGAGGATAAGCTTGAGGAACAAAATGTCAGGGGTCGGCGCTATAGTGAGAGTGAAGCCCGCCTGGCTCTGGAGCAGGGCGAAGTCATTGCCACTATCCGCATTAACGGCGGAAAATCCTCTATCGAAATCGACGGCAGCAATCCGACCAAGGCCAAAGTCGCTCTGACCGCTTTGGAACAGGCTAAGAACGCCGTTATCTTTTCCAGACCGGATCTTAAATCCGAGGTCAATTATGTCTATGGTCAGGAAGATCTGCCAACCTTTGATAATTTCGGGGCAACCTTAATCGGTTTTATTATTTTCTTTTTTGTCTTTTTAGTATCGGGAATTTCCTTTTTACAGGAGAGAACCTCCGGGACCCTAGAGAAAATGCTTTCCACTCCTGTCCGGCGTTGGGAGATCGTGGTGGGCTATGTGCTGGGATTCGGTCTCTTTACCGTTCTGCAGTCTTTCCTGATTTCCTGGTACTGTGTTTATGTGCTCAAGGTGATGATGATTGGCTCCTTTGCCCTGATTCTGCTGATTACCTTGCTGACGGCCATGATCGCCCTTACTTTAGGGATCCTGGCTTCCACCCTGGCCAATAATGAGTTTCAGATGATTCAATTTATCCCCCTGGTGATCGTCCCGCAGATTTTCTTTTCCGGTTTGTTTGACCTGCCTGCGGGCATGGAAGTCGTTGGTTATATGATGCCGTTGTATTATATAGCCCATGCCCTGACCGAAGTGATGATCAGGGGAAGAGGCTTGACAGCCATCATCGGGGATTTGGGTATTATCCTGGTCTGCTCTGTGCTGTTTATGACTTTGAATACCCTGCTTTTAAAGAAATACCGCCGAATTTGAACCGGAATACCCGGATAGATAATGTAGCGAAATTCAGTAGAACTGAGGAGGAAATTAGGGTATGCAAAAGAGACCTATATGCTTTGGACTCCTGTTCATCGGCCTGATGGGAATCATGTCAACCATGGTTGGCTGTTCTTCATCCGGCCCGGTGTTGACAGGCATTGTCGAGACAAGCATCTATGCCCATTATAGCGAGGTAGCCGGAAAAATCACCCAACAGCCTGTTGAGCTCGGACAGGTGGTTAAAGCCGGTGATGTCCTAGCGGTGCTGGATGACAGCAATGAGCGGTATGCTCTGGAACAGCTGGAGAAAACTCTGGCCAGAAAACAGGCCGTTTTAGCCGAATTAACCGCCGGAGCGGACCCTGAGGCCCTGAAGCAGGCTGCCAATAATGTAGCTTTAGCGGAAATAGCCTCTGAAAATGCCCAACTGACCCGGGAACGGATCAAAACGGATTATGAAAATGCTCAGGCTCTGCTGAAAGCCGGAGCTATGGCCCAGTCCGAACTGGATAAGATCAAATACCAGGCCGATCTAGCCGAAGCAGCGGTAACCACGGCGGCCATCCAGCTGGATAATGTCCGCCAGCAATTAGCCTTGCTCCAAAAAGGTACGCCCCAGGAGAAAATAGAGGCAGCTCAAGCCGATCTGGCTTTAACGGAAGTTCAAATCCGCCAGACTAAGGGCAATTTAGCCAAATACACCATTACCGCGCTTCATGACGGAACGGTTATCAGCAAAAATTATCTCCTTGGCAATCTGGTCTCCCCCGGATATAATCTCATGGATATCGCTTCGGAAACCGAAAAGCATCTGGTGGCTTACGTACCCAAGGAGTATTTGCCCAAAATAAGCCACGGCCAGGAAATCCTCATCTGCAGCGGGGAGAAAGAATACAAAGGCACCATAAGCTTTATCGATGTTAAAGCCCAATATACCCCCAAAGATATGCAGACCTTAGCCAACAAAAATAAAGAAAGCATGAAGATCAAGGTGACCCTGGCTCCTGAAACTCCTCTGAAAATCGGAGAAAAAGCGGAGATCGTCATTCCTGAATAAGTTCAATTACAGATTCCCCTTCTTTTGCGGCTCAAGACAACAGATCCATATTCCTCCTCGACTTTAGCACTTGCCCATAACCAAGCGGGTCCCTATATCCATGCTGTTCTTTGTTCTCTATTCTATTACCTTATAGATAATCTCCTCAAGCTTGAGCCGAGGCCGCATACCGGGGCTTTGATCCGGAAAGCCTACCGGCATCAGCGCCGTCACAATGAGGTTTTCCGGCAAATCCAAAATCCTGCTGATCTCTCTGGCCTTCATTAATTGTACCCAGCAGGTACCTAAGCCCAGCGACACGGCACGCAGGGCAATATGCTCGATGGCAATGGCTACATTCAGCATGGCATGGGGCTTATACCCTTTCAAAGTCTCAGCATCCATAGGTTTATCCGCATTGGGGTAATCGGCAACCTCTTCTTCGTTAAACACTCCCGCATCCACTAATTCCTGAAGCCTCTTGCGGGTATTGGTAGCATAGGTTGAAAGATCGGCACAGCACACCAAAAGTACAGGAGCCTCACTGAGAAACTTCTTATTAAAAGCTGCTCCTTGGATCTTTTCTTTAACCTCCTGATTTTTAACCACGATAAAACGCCAAGGCTGCTGATTAGTTCCCGAGGGTGCCAAACGAGCAGCCTCCAGCAATTCTCTTAGCAGCTCCTCCGGCACAGGATCCGGCCTAAATTTGCGGATACTATGCCTTGCCAACATAGCAGTTTTTACATCCATTTAATAACTCCTCTCAGGTATAAGCCTTTTCCTTTAATATTTAGCTATATATTATCAGAACATTCTGATCCCAACAATATATTCCAAGACATTCCTTGCTTGCATTAAAATGATACGCCCCCGCAAATATACCCTATTGATTAGGATATCCCAAAGCTTCATATATGGCATCTCCCTGAGGCTTAAGCCCCGGTAGGGAACCTTCGCCGATGCTTGCTCCTCTTGCCTTGGCAGGATGTGCATAGGCAAATGATACATTATAGAGGGATAGCTCCATGAAGTAAAACAATTGTCAAAATATCACGAATATCCCTATCACGCTGTGCCTGTGTCAAAAATGTCCCGTGCAAACCAAGTATTTCGATGATCCAGGGTATCTAAATGCTAAAGAAAACCCGGCATCGCCGAGCTTTAGCGAAGGCGAGGCCGCTGGTTGCCCTTATGCGCCCGCAGACTTATACTTTCTTATAAGCCAAAAAAACCCAAGCCTTTCAGCTCAGGTTCGCGAATTTCTCCTAAAAACAGCTCTAGTCCGGCTATTGAACGAGACTTTTTTCAGTGATAAAAAGCATTTTACTTAATATTTAACCGAACTCCATCCAGATAAGTTAGGCTCCTAGCCATACACTGAACATTATTTGTTCCTTCACGAATCATAAGCAGTCGCTCTAATCCGAAGCCTATTCCTACCCAAGGATCGAATATTCCCCACTTCTCATCCAAAAAATGTGGCCCCATGGCCCCAGATCCAAGTTCTACTTCACCTTTCATAACATCCACTGTATCTCCATAAACCACAGAGGATTCGGTGAGAAGTTCATAATCCTTAATTCCTGCTGCCTCCATCACCAATTGAGCCATGTCCTCCAAACGTTGATAGCGCTCTTCGAGGGGTGTACCCAGTTCAGTTATGTTAAGCATTGTAAATTCATTAAGATGTTGTGCCCCTTGAGATTCTTTTCGATAGCAGGTTCCGATTTCAAATATACGGATAGGTTTATCCCAAAGGCGATTAAGATCTCTCCACAGAGTGTAAAGATTAGGAGCTAGCATAGGTCGCAAGCACCGCTTATCATCTAACCAAAAAACTTGAGCAAATAATGGATGGTCGTCAGAAATTGTCATTTTTGCTAATGAAGATTTCGAAATAATCGTTGGTGTAACAACCTGAACAAATCCTTGCCCACATAATGCATTCGCCAACCGGTCCTCAAGCTCAAGCAGCCCAGGACGGCGCGTTACTTCACGCAGCTTTTCCAGTTGTTGTTTTCCACGAGTAACTAATTGATGGTCGATATTCTGAAAAGCACGATTGCGGCTTGGAACATCATCAAAATGCATTTCCAAGTATTCTGGTGATGCGTTAAGTTCCTTTAAACGTTGTAACTGAACCGTTGTCCAAGAGATACTCACAAAATGTACCCTCCTGACACATAGAAGTACGTTTGGCGGGGAGTACGGGAGTTTCACCCGCCTGCACGAATTTAGAGTCCGTGTGATCTATTCGATCTACCCCCCATATAATACTAATTTTACATTAATACGAGTTATATTCAACCATTAATGAAAATTTTGGTACCCGTTCTTTGAATCACCTTGCCAGATATCCAATTTTAACCATGAACCATTGTCGGCGATACAAAAATCTAAGGAAAAGCTGAAGGCAAAGAAGGCAAAATAAAAAGACGCTCAAAAAGACCAGTGCACCTAAAGTGCAAATCTTTCCGAGTGCCTTTACTCCATGTTTTTATCAGTACGACCTATTACTTACTCATTTCCAGCATTCGATCCAGAGCCACGATAGCCTCCTTGGCTATCTCCGGTTTTACAGTGATTTGATTAACCACATTGCCTTGCTGGAGGTTTTCCAGAGCCCAGAGAAGATGGGGTTGACTAATGCGGTTCATCATTACACAGAGACAGACGTTTTCGTTCAAACAAATCACATTCTTATCCGGGTTTTCTTTAGCTAATCTACTAACCAGATTAATCTCCGTCCCGACTGCCCAAGAGCTGCCGGCGGGGGCACCTGTAACCTGCCGGATAATAAAATCTGTTGAACCGTTGAGGTCAGCCTTTTCGACCACGGCATGGCTGCACTCGGGATGAACAATCACTTTAATCCCCGGATACTTGCTCCGGACATAATCCACATGGGCAGGGGTAAATCTTTGGTGAACTCCACAAAATCCATCCCAAAGAATAAGCTTGGGGGCAACTTCCGGCAACTCAAGATCCCAATCCTCGCGATTCCATAGGAAGATCTCTTTTTCATTAATACCTAAATCTATGGCCGTGTTGCGGCCTAAGTGCTCATCCGGCATAAACAGAATATGTTTGCCTTCGCTAAAAAGCCTATTGAGTATTTTTTTGGCATTGGAAGAGGTACAGGTTAACCCCCCATGGCCTCCGCAAAAAGCCTTGACCTCAGCTGTAGAATTAACATAGGTTACCGGCACAAACTCCTCCTGATATTGAGAAGTGATCTGTTCCCAGCATCTTTCCACATCTTCAATTTGAGCCATATCCGCCATGGGACAACCGGCTTCCAAATCCGGAAGAATAACCTTTTGGTCAGGTGAACTTAAGATATCCGCTGTCTCCGCCATGAAATGAACTCCACAAAATACTATGTACTCCGCCTCTTTGGCTTCAGCCGCTAATTGGGAAAGCCGCAAGGAATCTCCCCGAAAATCGGCATAACGGATAACCTCATCCCGTTGATAATGATGTCCTAAGATGAGCAGTCTGGAGCCCAGCTCTTCCTTAACCTTACGAATCCGTTGATCCAGCTCCTCTTCACTTAGCGCAAGATATTTGTCCAGTAGAGGTAGTTGGGTATTGTGCATATCTCATTTCCTCCATTTATGTCTTTACTTGATTGCTTTCACCAAGATTTATCACCGAAAGAAGTGTACAATATAGTGTAACCAAATGCCTATAAAATTGTCAAATAATTTATAAAATACTACTTAAACCCCATAAAAAATCACTTTAAAAGTCGTCCCCTGTTCCCCTGTCTCAAAAACAAGCTCCGCATTATGGCGACGGGCGATTCCCATAGAAATGGCAATTCCTAACCCTGTACCGCTTTCTTTAGTCGTAAAGAACGGCGTTCCTATTTTATTTTGGATCTCCTCAGGAATCCCACACCCCTGATCTTGGACCGCCAAAACCACCTTGTCCTTTTCTTCATATGTACGAATAATTACACACCCTCCCTGGGGGGTAACCTCCAGAGCATTGCGGGTAAGGTTTAAGAGTAGTTGGCGAATTTCATTCTCATTAAGCTGCAAGCTGGAAATGGGATTTAAATTCAAAATAAGGTCCTTGCCTCTGGTCACGGCGTCAGCCTGCACCATAGGAAAAATCTTATAGATAATATGATTAATATCTTGTTTTTTTACTTGACTATTATTATTTCTCGCTAAGGATAAGAATTCCGAAATGATCGTATTAGCCCGATCAATTTCTGAGATCATTAATTCATTATACTCCTGTTCCTCGGCATTCAGCGTTTTGCTTCCCCGTAATTGGAGGAATCCTTTAACTGTAGTGAGGGGATTTCTAATCTCATGGCTAATTCCCGCAGCCATTTGAGCTACTAGATTAAGCTGTTCTAACCGAGCCATTTCTTGTTGCTGCTTTCTTTGTTCGGTAATATCCCTAAAAAACACTGTTATCCCGTTTTTAAAAGGAAAAACACTATAATTAAAGATTCTTTCTTTATCTATTAGCCCTTCACCCTCGAAATAAACCGGGTCAGGATTATTTAAGGCCACAGTCAAGAATCGATAGGCCTTTGTATCGGCTAAGTTCGGAATAATATCAATAAGCTTTGTAGTTAACTCTCCATTGGTTATATTAAAATGTTCCCTCGCTACATCGTTATAAAATAGTAGCTTCAATTCCCTATCAACTGCAAATAAACCGTCGGAAATCCCCTCCATAATTTGGTCAATTCTTTGCTGAGAGGCTGTTAATTCTTCGTTGATGCTGCTTAATTCCTGGGTATAAGCTTTGATTTTATCAAAAACCGGCGCTAGCTCCGGAAGCTTGTAAACATTCAATGTAGGCGCAGATTCTGGATGTACTATAGACTCCGAAAAATCCTCCAATTGAAGCTGAATATTTTTCATATGCTTTTGAATGATGATAATAATAATACATAATAAAGTAAGTATGAGGATAAAAAACAAATTAACACCCGAGAAATTTACCGGATTAAATTCAGGGTTTGAACCATAAGCCCACAAATATCCGATTACAGCTTCTCCCTGGTAAACCGGCACACTAACCAGGCTCATATTATCAAAATGAACCTTTTGTATTTCTTGTTTGCTAGTCAGATTAGTAAGGATTTTGTCTAATTTAAAATCTATTCTACCATCTACGGAAACGAGCAAGTTATATCTAAGATCATAATAAGCAGCCTTATTTGTACTACTATCCACGAGTATGGGCGTTATTTCGCGATAAAGCTTCTGTATTATAAATTCCTCAGATAAAGGAACATTTCCTTCAAAATTCCAAAAAGCATCCTGGTTTTCAATTTTTTCCTTCAGTATAAATGCGTTATTTAATAGATTATATTCAAGGTTGAGGGCCTCCTTTTCCCAAAAACTCTTAACGAATAAAGAAATTAAAATCAAGGAAAGAATAAATACGCTTATTAAAATATTAAACAAGGTTGATTGGATGATTGACCGGTTTGAAAGCACTCTTCCCATATTAGCCTCCGACCTTAAGAAGCTGGGATAAAACCCAGCTTCTTAAGGCAATACTAAAATTATTTCTGCAAGGATTTCGGTGTCTTTGGCTGATAGGCCCAAATACCACATGCGAATACGGATGTAGCACTGGCTAAGACCATCAATGATGCGGCGAGAGCTGTGAAGATAGTTTTTCTCACTTTATCCACCTCCCCTACTATTAAATAAAGGCAGCAAGGTTAGAGATTGATAGAGAATCCCCAGACACATGCTGAAATTTAACAATATATTAGAAGAGACGACGCTAATGATTAACGCTATGAGAACAAAGGCAATGGATAAACCCTTCAGTTTCTTTTTTAGTGAGGTGGAATGGATCGGCTTGCTTTCGCTATCTACCGGGGCGTAAATACTAACTATAATCAAAGCAACGACCAAAAATGCCCAAAAAATATAGTCATTAACCAAGTGAGAATCCACAACTCTCTGAGCCACTACCCCAAGAGCACTATAGACGACTGCCCCGAAGACTAGACATTTACTAGGGGTACTAAAGTGAGCCCCACCCGAAAATTTGCGTAGTACAACGCCAAAAGCAGCAGCAACTAGTGCTCCCTTTACCCCCCCCATAATCGAAGCAAACATAATCAAAAGGAGAATTCCTAAAATCGAAAGTAATAAAGTCTCAATTGCATAGGTAACGATTTCTTTCTTTTCTTCATCAAAGTCTAAATCTCTCGTGATTATCCTTGTCAGGTTATTACTCATATCATTAAGGCTAATCATGTTTTTCCCTCTTTCGCCTAATAATAAATGCAGTAATATAAAGCAAGATAACTTGCGGTTCTGTAAAAAGTATTCTTTTTACCGGATCAGCAAATACACTTTCCTGGGTTGTTTTAAAAATAACCATTAGAGATGTAAGGGAAACAAGTTCAAAAATGCTAAGAACCACAAAACAAAGGAGCGGGACAATTAAAGCTACGCTTATTTCTTTTCCGTTTTTCATTAAAAAAAGAAACAAGACAAAAATAATTGCAAGAGTATGCGTTCCAAAAGGCAAATTTAAGGATCTAATAATAAAGGCAATTAGGGCCAAAAGAGTCCCCATACAAATAATTTCTTTCCATTTAAAAGTAATTTTCGCAATTGCATATGCTAAAGCCACTAACCCAATCTGCTCCGGAATCCCCTGGAGCAATAGCACAAGAATTGGAATATCTATGCAACTCACCTACTTCGACCCGATTCAATTCTATAAGAACAGTTAAAAAATAGTTTTAAAAAAGCTATTTTATAATTTTCTACACAATTTCCAAAAGTCCTTCAATTCACCAGGTAAATATAAAAAAATTGTAAAAATTAACTTAAACTCCACTTATTATTTAAATTTTTTACCGAGACTCGATGAACCGAGCCGCTAAGGTTCCGATGAGCAAGGACCAAACAGGAGCACTGATATTAAATACGGTAATATTAGAGAAGGCAATCAGGAAAGTCAGTGCCGCACTTAATTTCATCTTGGGATTAGAAAAACCTGTGGTTAAACTATTGCTAAAAACTCCGAGCAAGGCCAAGCCCACAAGGATGGAGATAAAAGGTTTTGGCAAAATCTGAATAAGGGGAACCAGCTTCCAAGCAAAGAGCCCGAAGAGCAAGATAATTACTCCGGATACTACTGCTCCCATATAACGCTTCTCCCTTGGCCCAGCCTCTTCATCAGCACAAATGGCCGACATCATCCCGGCTACATTGGCGGATTGGCCGCCAAAAAAACCGGTCAACAGCGAAAAGATTCCGCTCAAAGAAATAATTTTGTTGATGGGAGGACGGTAGTCGTTTTGCTCCAAAGCACCTAAGCCAACAGCGGCATCATTGCTTAAGATCAATAAAGCTAAGGGCATGGATACGGATAAAAAACTAACAGGGTTAAACTGAGGCAATTGAAATGCCGGCATAACCATTTCCGTACCAAAAGTTACTCCTTGTAGGGGATGTGTAAAGAATAACATTATCGTCGCGGTCGCCACCCCTGCCACCATCGGCGGAATCTTGGTTTTCCATTTACTGAAGACCAGAAATGCTAATAAGGAGCCCCCGCCAATCAGGGGGAGCTCAGTTATTGAATTGATAAACCTGACCATATAGCCGGTAATCATGCCCGCCAACATTACGGAAATAATCTCTTTCGGCACATATTCCAGAAGTTTGGAGAAAACCCCTAATATGCCGATGGCCAGCATGATCAAAGCAGAGACAATGTAAGCACCGATTAGTTCCGAATAGCTAAACTGAGCCGTTACCGTGGCCAAAAAAGCCACCCCGGTGATGGAATGGGCCCCAACGATGGGCATCTTATAGTACCAAGGGATAACTATACTAAAAATACCCCCGAATACATAACAAGAAAACATCCACATAATCGTCTGCGAAGTTGTAAAATTGCCGTTGGCCGCAGCCTGCAATATGATGGCCGGCGGACCGGTCAGTGCCAGCAATGCCGATACGATGCCCGCCGCGAAGTTCCGAAGGTTTAAGTCCCTTAAACCGGCTTTATTGATTCTGCTCATGCTTGTCCCCATAATTACTGCATCACCCCGATACTGTCCGCTTCAGATAGTTCCCCGATTACTAAAGCCTGATAGAACCTATTATAGCCCCATATTGAACGAATGCTCAAGAATAATCCTCCGAGTTTTCCATAAGCATCTACACCCTGAGTACAGAGAATGGCCGGACCCATAGTCCGGCCATTCTTTTTCTATTTGGCAAGTTTAATCGTAACCGCTTCATCCTCGTTAAGCTTCATCGGTCGGGCATAATATCCAACCTTTTTTGCCTTAGCGGCAATCTCTTCGCCGCCGACGTCCTTAAAGGTAAGGGTAATGGTGATTTTTCCGGTTTCCCGGTCATAGCTGTCATCATGAAACGCTGCAAAATCCAAACTCTCACCGTTTTCATCCAGCAGGATCAAATCAGGATAACTAACCCCTACCGCCCCCTCTTGATGGAAAGTAGCCACCGCTTTTTCCGGGGTAAACTCCAGCCCTTCCATCACAAAGCCACCCAGTTCACTCTCCGGCATCGCAATCGGATAACTGCCGATTTCCGCAGTCAGCAGCTTCGGTGCAGGTAAGCCATCATCATCGCTTCCCGTAACTATGGGAATAAGAGTCAGCTCCTTCATATCCGTTCTGCCCCCGATAAATTCAAAGTTGTTGGTGACCTTCATGAAGAAGTTGCCTCCATAGGTAGCCGTAGGAATGACCGTTAGATACTTGCCCTGCTCATCCCGAAGGGTAAACTGTGAAAAGGTATTTGCCGCTCTTTCACTGAGCACAATCTGATTGCCAAAGGGAGAGATGGATACCTTTTCGATGGTAATATCATGCTTATATTTCCCATTCCAGCCTGTAGTCACCTTAGCCTTCATCTTGGGGGTAACCGTTAAACTTTCCACGGCAACACTGCTTTTATCCACACTTAGAGGAATATACCATCGCCCTTGTTTACCAAAAATCTCTTCAGCATAGATCTCAAGATTCACAGTATCCTCTAAAATCCCCGCCACAGCAAAACGTTGCATACCTTTCAGAGTATAAGGATCTTCCAGATAAGCATCGATTTCATTCTGGGCCGGAGGTTCAATATAACGCCCATTCTCTTTAAACCAGAAATGGGGGGCGGTCCAATTGATACGCCACTGCTCTAAGGTCTCTTCATCGCCCACGAGCCGGATAGGTTCTTCACTCTCAACTGTATAAAAAACATTGATATAATTATCATCGACCGCCAGATTATCCACCGTTACCTTAATCCCCCGGTCACTGGCAGAAACCCCCATTTGGCTGTTATACTGCTCATAGACCGCTTGCTGGGAGAGATATTTGAAATCCCGCGGAGCATTAAAATAGCTGATCACACCGCTGCTCATCTCACCTACGAAAGGGGAAGCAACCACCGACATCGAAGCAAATACGATAAAACCCGCTACCACAAGAAAAATCTTCTTGGGTAATCTTCTTACTCCCTGCGTTTTTTCGGGTAAATCAGCCATTAAAGAATCCATCCTTTCCGAAAATCCTCCGGGGACGTTAATCGGTTCACCTTTTGCTTTGTTTTTTATGAATTGGTCAAAGTCACGATGTTCCATTTATTACATGCCCCCTTCATTTATTAACAACACTTTTAATTTTTGTCTTGCCCTGGCCAAACGCGATTTCACCGTGCCTGTGGGCAAGCTTAAGGTTTTACTGATGTCCTTAATGCTCATATCTTCATAGTAAAAAAGTACGGTAATGGTACGAAACTCCTCATCAAGTTTTTTCACAGCGGTCCACAGCTCTTCAGATTCACTCATCATGCTCTCAATGCTCTCAATGCTCTCTTCAGGAACCTCGACCTCTTCCAAATACATGACTTTTTTGCGCTTATTAGCTAAGGAATAGGCTTCATTGATCACAATCTTCATAATCCAGGGCTTGAAACTGGCAAAGGAGCGAAGATCATTCAAATTCCTATAGGCCTTGAGAATCGCTTCACCGGTTACATCTTCGGCATCTGCATCATTACGAACGATACTCTTGGCCAATCGAAACATATTTAATTTGTAATCGTTTATGTAGATACAAAATCGCTCTTTTTCCTCACTTGCCGTTGCTGTTATGCTGTGATTAAAGATGGTTTTCGTAAACATAAAGGGTACTCCCCCGTTTCCCACCCTTTCCAAATCTCTTATCACCTCGATCTTGCTTATTTGTCCAGACACCTGATAGATGATTATGAGCAGGAAAAGGTTCCCGCCTAAAAAAATTTAAAGCGTCTTTCCATACCAAAACCCTTTGTATCTGTAAATAATTGTGTATACATTCTGTGCTCCCGGCAAATTCTTATTTTTAGGTGTTATTTCATATATAATAATAAGCAGGGGTTAAGCACGAACGAAAAAAACTTGACAGAATCCCTACTGACAACTCATAATATATCTTAAGTTGTCTCACTGAGGCCTACAACTTACTCTACCTTTATTAAGGCAGAGAGAAATATATAAAAAATATATAGTAGAGGAGTTATGCTATGGAAAATTTTGACCAAAAAGAATTCGAAGACAACATACTGGATGACCTAAGTAAAATCACCTTGAAAAAAGGCCCCATTAACCCTGAGCTATATAGCAAGTACGAAGTTAAACGCGGGCTCCGTGATTTGGATGGCCGAGGGGTGCTGGTTGGATTAACTGAGATCGGGGAAGTTCACTCTTATATTATTGATGAAGGTGAAATGGTTCCGGTTCCGGGGCGTTTGATTTATCGCGGTTATGATATTACGGATCTCGCCCGGGGCTTTATGGAAGATGATCGGTTTGGCTTCGAAGAGACTGCCTATCTTCTTCTCTTTGGCAAGCTTCCGAATCAACAAGAGTTAGTGGATTTTCAAAATCTCTTAGATATCTATCAAAAACTTCCGGATAAGTTTGCTCGGGACATGATTCTCGATGTACCCGGCAGAGATATTATGAACGCAATGGCCCGCAGCGTCCTAGGTCTTTATTGCTATGATGATAACCCTGATGATACCTCCATTCGCAACGTCCTCAAGCAATGCATTCGCTTGATTGCAGCTTTTCCCGCCCTTGCCGTTTATAGCTATCAAGCCTATTCTCATTACCATGGGAATAAAAGCTTGGTCATTCATAGTCCCCAACCGGAATTGAGCTTAGCTGAAAACATTCTTTATATGCTTCGACCCAACCATAAATTTACAGAGTTAGAGGCTAAGCTTCTTGACCTGGCTCTCGTCCTTCATGCCGAACATGGCGGCGGAAATAACTCATCTTTTGTTACCCATGTGGTTACTTCTACCGGTACCGATACCTATTCAGCCATTGCTGCAGCCTTAGGTTCCCTCAAAGGACCGAAACATGGCGGAGCAAACCATAAAGTCATCCAAATGTTCCAGGATATTAAAGAGAAAGTCTCCGATTGGGAAGACGAAGAAGAGCTTGGCAATTATTTGAACCAGATCCTTAAGAAAGAGGCCTTTGACCGCTCCGGACTGATCTACGGTATCGGTCATGCAGTCTATTCCATCTCCGACCCGCGATGTGTAATCCTCAAGCATTACGCTTCCCAGCTCGCTACAGAAAAGGGCTTAGACAACGAATTTAAACTCTATGCAAAAGTAGAAGAACTGGCACCTAAGATCATTGCTCAGCACACCAAGATCTATAAAGGGGTCAGTGCCAATGTTGACTTCTACTCCGGTTTTGTTTATAAAATGCTCAATCTCCCCTTAGAGATGTTTACACCGATTTTTGCCCTCTCCCGCATCGCCGGGTGGAGTGCCCATCGAATCGAAGAATTAGTCAATGGCGGCAAAATCATCCGCCCTGCTTATAAAAGCGTTGTCCCTCGTCAAAAGTATATCCCCTTGAGTGAGCGGAAATAGCTGGAAGTGATTGGATAGTATGCGAGACAAAAAATAAAAAAAACTTCGGAACCTATCAGTGATGCCTCTAGTCAACAAAAACGGAGACCGTTTGCTCTTACGGTCTCCGTTTTTATTTGATTTAGCTGCATACCCTTTTCCGATTAAACTCATCCGTAGAGACTTGCTGAATAGGCGTACCTGTAAAGAGTTTCCCGTTGAGAGCACCACGTACGGTATTGCTAAAGGTAAATATCCACAATAAAACCAGTAAAACTGTTAAAAAGACCGTATAACCTGAAGCAAGAGGAGTCCTAAATACAGCGGAAATCTTTTGGCTGGAAATTGTATAGGCGGCCAAGGGGAAGATATAAGCCCACCAAGCCATGCTAAAAGGAATCCCGCCACGGCGGATTTGATGAAGGCTAATCATCATAATAATTCCCAAGATCCAGATGCCAAACCCCCAAAGCACTACTGCCGATAAGTTAGCCAGATCTGCAGAAGCCAAGAGTCCCATAGCGTGGGCATGTTTTGAGGAATCAATTACGGCACTGGCTGCCAGACCCACCGCACTTAAAAATATTCCGAAAGAAGGAATTGTCGCCGCCGGAGGAAGGGGATGATTGGCCAATCGTACAAAAACAATCCCGCTAATAAAGATAAAGAGGAAAAAACCAATCCCAAATAAAGCCGTATTGGCAACCAGCACCGTTCTGCTCCAAGAGGGATTAATTCTTATGGTCATCTCCAGGACCGGATTGCCGATTAATGAGATAGCCATGTTGGCAATCGGGGCCATAATCCAGGAGAAGTTAATCATCTCCGGCTTAGGGGTTTCTTCCTCACTCATAAACCGAAAAGTAGTGTAGAAGGTAAAAAAGGTTACACCCAACACCGCAAAAGCCCAGATAAAAAAAATAACTCCATAAGTCAAAGCCTCACTCAAATAATGGCTCCAAATCAAGTAGATATTAGTCCCTAAGATGATCGTACCTACCGGCATCGTGACAAAAAAGTTCCCTGTCAAAGGATGCTTAAGATCACGGTGAGCATAGGGAAAATATTTAACCCAGCGCAAAACCCAAGGGACCAACACAATGAAGTAAAGAGTATCTGCTAAAGCAGCCATGGAAATTCCCAGAACCTTTGCCAAAGCAAAGGAGTCCTGCCAAGAGTATAAGATATTTGCCAACCCTCCTGTTCCCATAATCATGGCAAACCAAGCCGGCACAAAGTACTTAATGGGGTGATATTCCTGCACCATCTGTTTCTCCCTTCAAAACAACGTTTCATTATTATCTATTGACATAACTACTTATAATTCGACTTCTAGTATCAAATCCCTTTTCTTGAAAGAAAAGATCCTTCAGTCATTCTTCCTTCAGGATGACACCGAGGAGCGGATATTCCGCTAAATACCATTTTACCATGAAAGTTATCCTTTCCGACTTGGCAAAAAAAATCCAAAGCATCAGCTTCGGTTGAACGAAACTTCCTTCAGAGGGGGATTCAACCCCCACTGAAGGTTAGTCGAGTCCATACTGGACTTAACCGCCCTCTGTCACCCGAATCCTCGCCGCATAAGACGTTTATTAAGTTTGCGACTCGGCGAAAGCATCCACTGGATACTTTCGGCCTATAGAGGCGGGGGTCTTAGGGCGGATTAGTTCAGTGATAAATAATTTCGTCTGTGAATCAAATAGTCGTATGGCTATCCCTCTACTACGTTGTTTTTGTCTACTTTAAAAAATTCTCCCTTTTTCATTTCAATATGCCCCGATGCATAAGGCTGTCCATCAAGGGTCAGATATACTTCCTTTACCCCATAATAATCACCCAAGGTATTAACGATACTCTGCAGAATCATCGCTTCATACCCGGAACCGGCGTTCATTTCAGTGACAAGGTTTTTGGTAAAGTCCACATAGACCCGGCCATCTTGATTAAGATAAAGACTATTAATCTTTACATTGTCGCCGATAAGTTTCCCATGATCGGCAGCTTGTTTTTTTAACTCCCCCTCGAAGACCTGTTTTGTGATATCGTTAGTCTTAAAAGAGAATTGAATATTGGCTGTATGAATTTTGCTATCGTTAATGTTAGGATAATAGACTTTTACATTTTGAACTAAGGGAGTGTCTTTTTCCAGTTTACTTAAAGTCGAAGTCACTTCGTAGCCATCAGTGCCTTTAAAGACAGTTTTGACCAGCCCCACTTTAGGTGCATAATAATCCGTCACCGTGGCGTCCTTTCCTTCGGTGGTTACCTCGATAGTCTTATAAGTTCCGGCAGGTGTCGTTAACTCTACCCCCACATTAGTGATGGTGCGTTTACGATTATCCGCTAAGGTCCAGGTTGTTCCTTTGGTTAGGGGCTCTTTAAGCAGGACCTCTCCATTGCTGTTTAGCTTGGGACTTTGCGTGAGATCCTCACGGTAATAGGTCTCCCCTTGACCAAGAAGCTGGATGAGCTGTCCGTTGTTAAGCCCCAGGACTCTAACAGTCTCTGTTCCCCCATTGTTGGTCCTGAGCTGCACCCGGTCACCCGTAAGGTAATCCACATAGGTGGTAAAGGACGCATATTCATTCCCCTGTCCTTCGTATACGTACTTGGTGTTTTCCTGGTAAGCAAGGTAGTCCGCGAATTTATCCTCTTCAGCCGGTTGGACGTTGTTTTGTTCTTGTTCTTTGTCTGTGCCTTTGGGGGGATTTTTCTGAGTTGTGCACCCCCCTAACATAATTAGCGAAAATAGCAAACTGATTATCCCCACTACTACTAGTTTATTCTTTTTCATTGTAATTCCTCCTTGATTTATGCCGCGAGAATTAGACCTTAAGAGCTGCTTCTAACCCTATTATACCCAGGAGAGATCCCTTTGACTATAAATCATGTAAAAGCACCGGTATCTACCAGTGCTTTACTTAATAGACGTAATTAACTTGCAATCTCTGACGATGAGTCAGGTGCTTAACAAAAATAGTAAACTTTGCTAACTTAAGGGCTTCTCTCTGTTTAATATAACCCAATCCGGATTTAAGGTTTGATCATTGCGGTCCATGGCTTGAAAGTCTGCTTTTCGCAATTCCTCAGGGCTAAACAGAGGGTCCTCTACCCAGACCGTATTTCCGGCAGCTTCTAAAGCTCTGACCAAATCTACCCCCCGACTATGCTTGAAATCTTTAACCCCGGTTTTATAACTTATTCCTTTAACTAAAACCCTCTTCCCACTACCTACTTGCCTGCTTATTTGCTCCCGGTATTCCTCATCAGCTTGGAGAGCCCCCTCCAGCAAAGAAGAACTACAGACTTTTTGGAGAAATCTCATATCTTTGGGCAAGCACTCCCCCCCAATCCCCCAATCAGTACTAAGCAGTTCTACATTTTGCTTACTATTAACCGCTTTCCTAAGTTCATCAAAATCCAATCCCTGTGACCTACAGTAACGGTACATTTCCTGGGCAAAAGCTACATCCACATAACGCTTTACATTTTCAACGACTTTCGACAACTCCGCGATCCGCACATCCTGCACTTCCACAAGCCGGGGAACCAAAGCATCATAGAACATTTTCCCCTTTTCCAAGCAGGCCTCAGTAAAAGCTCCCATTACTCTGGGAGTATCAAAAACGGTTTTATCCACCCTGAACATAACCCGGTGCGGGACATGAATCAAGAAAACATCCTTCCCACATTCAAACCCTCTGCTCTCAAGATAATCATGAACCTTTTGCATAGTTCCGGGTGGCAAAGTGGATTCTATGGAGATTAAAGCCCCTGGACAGATAATCATTTCCTTGAGGGCCGCAAATAAATTTTCGCCATGTTCACCGGTGGATGGGGCCAGCAGCCAAATATCGATGCCGGTCAGGGCCCGATAGTCGGTGGTGACCCGATAACCTTGGTTACGGAGTTCGCTGACCCGTTCAGCATTAATATCTAACCCGATCAGGGATTGGGGAAACTTGGAGTTAAGGTAAGCGAAAAGATTGAATCCGATATTACCTAAGCCGATCACAGCAATTTTCATTATTTGTTTCATCCTTCCCAAATTCTTCACTATATGCTATGGCAGAGCACCTTTTCAGTTGCTACCTTTGAGGAAGGACATCTTAATTCTTTAGTCGGTAAGGTCTACCCAATAATGAAGGAGCACGTTGAAGTAACTATCAACGTGCTCCAAATGCTATTTGGGGTTAATACTCATTATGGTGTCGGTGTATTTACCTTTTTTGCAGCTTTCTTTTTCTGCTTAGCAATATTCTTCGGACTTTTGTCTCCCATCTAAGGTACCTCCAAGGCGTTATTACCTTTAGTTTGACCTTAAAGGAATGGTTTAATACCCAGCTTCCCTGCCCTGAGACCTTTTACAATATCTTGTGAGATTTCTTTTTGAGCCTGAATTAATGCAGTTAGTACTCCCGCCCGTTCAGGGTTGCCGATTAGGACATATCCTTTAAGCTTATCACCCAGCCAAGTCAGATACTGATGGGTTACTTGACCGGAAGTAGGATCACGGTAGGAATTTTCCGTAGTATGCCAAGACGAAGAAACTGATTCTTGAGCAGTTTGAGGCACCGGTGGCTTAATAATTCCGGCGGAAATTATCCTTAGACCAAAGAAGTCCACCGCATTCATACCCATGGAACCTGAGTAAGCTGTGAGTTTACCGGCCATATTCAGCCCGGCAATATACCCCTGCCGGGTGGCATTGGGCCAGATGGCATTAATGTGGGGGCTTTCCCGGAGCAGATCATAGGTTTCCGCCACATCCCCGGCAGCGTAGACATGAGGAAGATTTGTCTCCATATATTCATTAACCAATATGCCCTGACCAAGGTTAAGTCCTGCATCTTGAAAAGGCCGAATATTGGGGCGGACTCCTTTGCCTACGATAACCAGATCCGCTTCCAGGGTTCGCCCATCTTTAAGTTGCACAGATTCTACATGTGTTTTACCGTTAATGGCTGCGACATCTGAGTTAAGGATAATGTCGATACCGTGTTCTTTAAGATGCTCTGCCAACTTTTGGGCTGCAGCCTGATTCAGCATTTGGGAAAGAATATATCCCGAAGAAACTATCACCCGGACTTCCAGTCCTTGCTTGCTAAGGGCATAGGCTGATTTTAAGCTGACTAAACCGCCCCCAATGATCACGGCTTTACGACCGGGCTTCAGTAAGGCTTTAATGTTCCTCGCATTCTCCAGATGGCGCAGCGTAAAAACTTGGGGAAGATCAGCACCCGGGAGATCTAAAGTTACAGCGGAAGCCCCGGTGGCAATTAAGCATTTGTCATAGGGAAAATCCCCTTCGGCAGCAGTGTTTACCACTTGTTGCTGTGAATCAAGTCCCGTCACCCCGCACCCATAATGAATATCCAGGTTTAGCCTTACCATTTCCTCCGGGGTTCGCAGAAAGAGTTGTTCCTCTGGAATGTCACCGGCTAAGTAATAAGTAGTCAGGCAGCGAGAATAGGAAGGGCATCGGTCCTCTGTCAGCACTGTAATTTTCCCTTGAGGGTCGGCCCGGCGAATCCCTTCTGCGGCAAAAAGGCCGGCAGCACTGTTGCCAATAATTAGATAGTTCATAAGGCGTTCCTCCCCGGACCGTTTAAGCTAGGCCCAGCGCCCGCCGTTTTTGCTTAATGTCCCCGATCAACCCATGGGCTGCTTTGACCGGATCGGTCTCCACATAGAACTTACCGCCGATAACCTCAGTGAGTCCGGCTGTGAGAAGTTCCGTTACTTGTTTGCTGCCTAAAACAGGTGGCACCACACCTAAATGGGTGGTTATTCCCATCGTTACAGCCCAGGTGCCAATACTCAAAGCCTTTTCATGCTGGGGCTCCGGGGCACTGGCTGCTACCGGCAGGGCTGCCGAATCCACCCCAAGGTAACCGGCTAAAGCCGTCACCAAATCACCGATACGGGAATTATCGACACAGCTTCCCATGTGCAGTACCGGGGGCAGGGGTGCCCCAAGGCCGGCAGCCTCGCCAATGGCGGTAAGAACAGCCTTAAGGGTAGCACCGGCATATAATTCTGTGCCCTCGGAGTTCATCATGCCGGCTTTGGCTAGAGCATGGGCGGAACACCCCGTTGCCACTACCAGTACATTATTCTTGAGCAGCTCCTTAACCATCTCCACATGGAAAATATCCTGAGTTACCTTGACATTATTGCAGCCTACGGTGGCGACTACCCCGACAATATTACCATTGGCGATATTATCTACTAAGGGCTTAAGCGGCTGTTCGGCATCTAACTTAGCTAAGGCCCCGGCAATGGCTTCCACACTGAAGCCGGCCATGATCTTAGCCCGATAATCGGGAATGTGGACTTTGTTGGGATCACGGCGGGCGTAGGCGGCAATCGCCTTACGAACGATTTCCTGAGCAGCCTCATCGGCATTTTCTAGAGCGAAGGGAATATGAGTTGCTCCAGGTATCTTGACTATAGGCATCGTAGTGATCAATTCCGTATGATAACAGGCCGCGATCTGAGCCAAGGAAGGCATGATGCATTGAACATCCACGACCATGGCATCAACTGCGCCGGTGACAATGGCCAATTCCTGGGCTAAGTAGTTGGTTGCCAAAGGAACGCCCTGACGCATAAGGACTTCATTGCCGGTACAGCAAATACCGGCCACTTGAACTCCTTTTGCTCCTACCGCTTCCGCCTCAGCGGATAGAGTTCTGGCCCATTGAACGATTTTTTCGGATAGCAGCGGGACATGACCGTGAACGATTAGGTTGACGTAATCAGCTTTAAGTACGCCAAGATTAGACTCCGTGACTACCGGAGCCGGTGTTCCGAAGAGAATATCCTGCATATCGGTAGCCAGTTTTAACCCGGCATAGCCATCGACTAAACCTTGCTTAGCCGTTGCCAAGAGGAGATTGACAGGATCGGCATCCATACCCATCGTAGTCTGATGCATGGCTTCGCGAATTTCCCGGTCAGGGTTCCTGGGTAGAATTCCTAAGGTCTCCCAAACTTCCAGGCGCTGTTTGGGTGCATGAGCAGTTATCCATTGCATCGGTGATTTATGATGGTTTCCCATATCCGCATAAGCCACTTTGACTACTTCTAAGGCTAAAGCATTGAGATCTTTTCCCTCTGCAGCAATACCCAGCCCTGAAGCGATAGCCTTTAGTTTTCCTTCATCGGCGATTGGGTAATCGATCTTCCCTTCGGCGGCCAACGCCAAAGCCTCTACCGCATCATAAGCGTGATCCACATGGGCGGCTGCTCCGGCAGCCACTTGGCGCAGCAAATTGCGCGCGACGATGATATCCGCTGTAGCTCCGCAAATCCCTTTATCCGGACCTTGCCCGAAAGGATCAATCCGACAGGGACCTTGAATACAGTGGCGGCAACAAAGTCCCAAACTACCAAATCCGCATTGTGGTTGTTGTTTATCATAACGATCCCAAACAGTTTCAATTCCGTCTTTATCGGCCTTTTTTAACAGATCCAGAGCTGCAGGATCAATACTCCGGGCATTAAGCATGGTTGCTAACCTCCTTTAGATGATTAATCCAAGTTTTGCGTGCCGACCCGGCAAAGCTATCCACCTCTTGGAATTGGAGGGCTTTGGTCGGGCAGGCTGTGACACAGGCCGGCTCATAATCCAGCTCCCTGCAGCGATCACATTTTACCACCTGCCGGGCGGGTCCCTCTGTGATTGCTCCGAAGGGGCAGACCATAATGCACATCCAGCAGCCCACACATTTTTCCGGGGTAACCTGAACTAATCCCGTTGTCCTATCTACCCTCATGGCCCCGGCCATACAGGCGTGAACACAGGGTGTGTCCGAACATTGGCGGCATTGCAAGGGCATAATGACTTCTCCATCGGTCTCGACATGAACCCGTTTCCTTGGACGCTCCGGCTCGAAAATCGCTGCATACAGCTCTTTGGTTTGGGAATGAGCCACGGCACAAGCCAGTTCACAGCTCTTACATCCCACACAGCGTTCCGAGTTAACCAGTAATTGTTTCACATTATCCCTCCTTGTCTAAAATTACACCATTCTATTCTGACAAGTTCATATTATTATAATTTTCAGGTAATTACTGTCGCCTTGGCGACACAAAATAGCTATTGAGAAAATTTCCTTTGCTCAATAGCTTCCCACTTTGATAAAGATCCTTCGCACATGCTCAGGATGACATCCCACTATGTTATACGACTCTAAAAGGCTACTCCCGCTGATGCTCAGGATGACACCCGGCACTATGTCATGCCGAACGCAGTAAAAGTATCCCGACCCTGTATTACTTATAGATTGGCAGCGGTGCTTAATCCTGGCTTATCTTATTCCAAAGCTTCTCAGGCCGCAAAAGCACCACATGCCCCCGGTGCAGTTCTACTATCTCCTGTTGCTCCCAATGACGTAAGATTTCATTAACCGTCTGACGGGTGGTCCCGCTTAAAGAAGCCAGTTCTTCGTGCGTAAAGTAAAAGGTTAATATACCTTCCGTCTTATCTGCATCTATGCTTCCGCTCTGGCACGAACGCCAAAAAACCCGCGCTAACCGCGAAGCCGCTTCGCGAAAAGCCAAATCCAAGATCAAGTCATTCGTCAAACGTAAGATCTGACCCAATACCCGTACTAAGCGGCGAGCCAATTCTGGACACTCATCCATCATAATCCGAAAATCAGCCATACTTAGATAAAAAATCTCCGTATTTTCGATCGCCGTTGCTATAGCCAAAGAATGTTGACTATAGACTTCCCCGGCTGCAAGGATGGTGATAGTGAATTCCTTACCGTCCTCCGAGTAGTAGGCTATTTTCACCTTGCCGGTGACAAGAAAAAAGATAACATCCTGATAGTTAGAAGGGAAAATCAACCGCTGGCGTTTCGCAAAACGTTTACGACTAAGGTTGCTTTGCCATTTTTTCAGCAGCTCCGGTGGCAACCCACGGAAAAAAGGGAAGGTTTCAAGATCCGGAACGGTAGGGGGTTGGGCCATATCTCCACATCCCTTCGTTTGGTGACATAAAGATATCTTCTATATAAGCTCTTGAAATCCTTTACCACCCTGCAATTCCGTCAGCATGACAAAGTTAATAGTTTAATGATCCGACGTTTATACTCCATAAATGTATCGGATAAGCGGAATTCATCTCCCCGGGGCCGTGGGGCCTCGATGACGATTTCATGAGCGATGATCCCAGGGGGGCCTGTCATAATATATATTCTGTCGGAAAGCAAGGTCGCTTCATCAATATCATGAGTAATAAAGAGCGCGGACATGTTAATGCGTTCCATGAGATCCAAATACCAGCGATGCATAGAGCTCTTAGTAATTGCATCAAGGGCGGAAAAGGGTTCATCAAAAAGAGCAACCTCTTGGGAGAACATATAGGTCCTGAGTAAGGCCGCCCGCTGCCGCATCCCACCGGAAAGCTGAGTAGGATACCTTTTTTCGGTGCCCTCCAGCCCGAACTCCCGGAAATGAGCGGCAGCCTCTTCCCGCGCCAGGTTCTTTTTCACACCCCGGATAAACAGGGGCAAAGCCACGTTATCGAGAACTGTCAAATGGGGTTGCATTAAATCCTTTTGCTGCATATAGCTGACTTGACCGGCAATCCCGGTAATATCTTGACCATTAAGCAGAACTTGACCGGAGTCAGGAGGGAGTACACCGGCGACTATATTAAAAAGGGTGCTCTTGCCGATGCCGCTCACCCCCAACAAGCTTGCCAACTCTTTCTCGCGGAGGCTTATATTAATATCTTTAATTGTTAATTCACCAGCAAAACTCTTGGAGATATTGCGTGTCTCAAGCTTTATCTTACTCATCTTTACTCCCAAGAACTATATATTTCGTAAATATTTTGCCCATACCTATAGATCTATACCTAGATGCAACCTTAGATCCAAGATCCTTCAGTCGTTCCTCCTTCAGGATGACACAACCCTTGTCATACTGAGGAAAGCGAAGTATCTTAACCCCAAACTGATATTAATGAAGGCATTTCCCAAAGCTTATCTGTACTAGGTACACCTACTGAGGCAGATAGAGGTTGGTAAAACCTTGACCGGCCTCAATTTTCTTAGGAATCAGCTTGTTATCATACATCCAAGCATAAAAGCCATCCCAACGTTTTTGATCGATATAGCCCCATTGCTCTACCTCCGCTTTATACTGATCCGCTAGATACTCCTGACTAACAGTTACCAATTCCTGATCTAATTCAGGTGCATACTTAACAAGGATCTTCGCCCCTTCTTGGGGGTTAGCAATAGCATATTCATAACCTTTTGCCGCGGCTGCCAAAAAAGCTTTTGCCGTATCTCCGTTTTTCTCCAGAAATTGCGAACTTGCCGCAATTACCGGAGTATAGAAATCCAGCACCGGGTCAATATCCTTAAAGGCAAAATAGTTGGTATCTAAGCCTTTAACCACGGTTGCTATCCCTTCCCAACCATAATAAACCCAGACTGCATCCACATTGGTCTGTAAGGCAGAAACCACATCCGTTACCGTGCTGGGAATCATTCGGATGGCATCATAATTACCTCCATCTTTAGTGACAACTTGCTTGATGACGGCTTTTTCCACAGGCGAATCCCAAGTGGCATAGACTTTATGCTCCATACCTTTAGGGCTGGTGATGTTATCTTCTTTTAAAGAGATAATTCCGGAGGTATTATGCTGTAAAATTGTGCCGACGGCAACTACATCCAAGGGACTGTCCGAGGTAATGGCTGCGGCAATTTCCTCTTGGAAGCTCACTGCAAACTCTGCCTTACCCGCTGCTACTAAAGATAAGGCTCCGCCTTCAGGGGGCTGTACTATCTCTACATCCAAACCTGCTTCCTTAAAATACCCTAACTCCTTAGCGACATAGATACCGGTATGGTTGGTGTTGGGAGTCCAGTCTAAAACAAAGGTGATTTTCTTATCCGCTTGGCTTCCTGCATTCTGTGTACCACAACCTACCAAGCTTAAAACCATAAAAACGCTTACAATCATTGCAACAAGCTTTTTTTTCATCTCAATCCGTCTCCTCCGATATTAATTTGTTTATATAGTAGAAAATGATTAGACCTCACTTTGCCGATCATCTGCTTGAACCCAAGGCATTGCTTCGCGCTCGAGCAATTCCACGCATTTCATAAGTACTAAACTTAAGATAATGATCAGGAAAATTACTGCAAACATCTTATCAAAGGAATAAGATTTCCTCACTCGAGTCATATAGACCCCCAGGCCGCTATTCCCCCCCAGCCACTCCGCAATAACCGCCCCCACAATGGAAT
>NZ_CEVWNY010000027.1:0-30281 GCF_982384815.1 Desulfitobacterium sp.
TGCGCCGCTCGGGTACCCTCGCTATCACGCCGCTCGGGTACCCTCGCTATCACGCCGCTCGGGTACCCTCGCTATCACGCCGCTCGGGTACCCTCGCTATCACGCCGCTCGGGTACCCTCGCTATCACGCCGGGGCGGGAAAATGCTTCCAAGGGTCGCATTTTCTTAATCCGCCCGTTCAAGTCCCTTCTCACTTATTAGCTCATCATATACAAAAAAGCACACTCGCTATAAGTGTGCTTTAAAAATCTTCTGGTGCGAGAGAAGGGACTTGAACCCCCACGGTTTCCCGCTGGAACCTAAATCCAGTGCGTCTGCCAGTTCCGCCACTCTCGCATTTGATATAATTGCTGCAAGGATGATTATATCTCAGTTTTATACGATTGACAAGCTTTTAAGAAATATTAATTTATTGTAAAATATGGATTTAAGAAAATCTTAAGTTTGCGATTCAATGTTTTTGCGTTACAATGGAAAAGTAAGCGAAACCCAAAGGAGGACTTTTTTGTGGGGGAGTTAAGGGTCTTAGTATTTTCAGCAACTTTCGGGGCAGGTCATCTTCGGGCTGCTGAAGCAATGATTGAAGCAATTCGCGAAAAGGCACCAAATGCGGAAATAACTCATTTGGATTTTGTTGCTTTTATGAGTAAGACATTTAATAAGGTAGTTAAAAATACTTATATCGAATTAATTAAGCATACCCCAAAACTTTATGGCATGTTTTATTATCGGACCTCCAAAATTAGACCTGATTCTCTAATCCAACGCTTTATTAACCTTTTAGGGCGCAAAGAATTTTTAGATTATATCAGGGGGATTAATCCCGATGTAATAATTTGTACCTATCCGGTGATTGCCGGGGTCTTAGGAGAGCTGCGCTACAAAGGAGTAATTCATTCCCCCATCGTCTCGGTAGTGACTGATTATGGAGTTCATAGTCAATATATCCAGCGGGGAGTTGACCTTTATATTGCCGGCTGTGAGGATGTCTATCGGGATCTCATTGCCGGGGGAATTGCCACTGAGCGCATTAAAATTACCGGAATACCGGTTAACCCGAAATTCGAACAAAAACTTGAACGGGCAGATGTATGTGATAAATTAAAAGTTAAGCCGATTCGTCCCACTATATTAGTGATGGCGGGGGCATATGGGGTTCTAGGTGGGTCAAAGCATATCTGCAAATTTCTCCTGGATTCGGAAGTGGAGCTGCAGATTTTGGTGGTTTGCGGACGGGATGAAAAGCTTTACCGGACTTTGGAAGGGCTGGAAGGCCGAAACCCAATGGTTGTTTATGGTTACATCAATAACGTTGAGGAACTCATGAGCGTTTCCGACTTGATAATTACCAAAGCCGGGGGACTCACTGTTTCTGAAGCGTTGACGAAAAGTTTGCCAATGATCATTTTTAAGCCGATCCCCGGTCAAGAAGAGGAAAATGCTAATTTTTTAGCCAGAATTGGTGCAGCTAAATTGGCTAGGACTGAAGAGGAGTTGGAAACAACCATTAAAGATCTTCTCAGTAATCCTGCTGATATCGAAGAAATGCGTGAAGCGGCAGCTAACGCTTTGCCGGGTCGGGCCGCCGAAAAGGCAATAGATCATATATTTGCACTTCTTAAAAAATAGGATGGGGTAATAATCGGGTGTAAAGGTTAGAAATGCGTAAAAATCATATGCTATCGCCGTTAAAGCCTTGATTTTAGTACTACCGTCTGGTAGAATGGTCAGGTAAATTTGCTTAACTATACCTTTGGAAAACTTTTCTCATGGAATGGGTGGAAACTGCTTTGAAGGGGGAACGCAAGGTTCCCCTTTTAGGTCATGCTAAAACACGCAAAGACTTGCAATAAATGTCGAAATAAATTTAGTTTGCCATATGGGCATTTCGGATAGACTAACTTCATCACCCACTTATTAATCTTTTCCAAAGGGAGCATTAAGGGGGAGCACATATGTCAGTTAAAGTGGAGAAAATAGAGAAAAATATCGTTGAGCTCGAAGTAACCGTCGATGCCAAGATATTTAGTGCAGCTGTAACCAAGGCTGCCAAAACCCTAGCCAACAAGGTTAATATTCCCGGATTCCGTAAAGGAAAAGCACCTCGCTCCATGGTTGAGCGTTATGTGGGAACTGCAGCACTCTACAATGATGCGGTGGATGATATCCTTGGTGTAGAGTATATGAAAGCTGTGGATGAGTCTGGAATCGAGCCTGTGGATCGTCCGGAAGTTGATCTTGTGCAAATGGAAGATGGCAAGGATCTAATCTTTAAGGCAAAAGTTGTTGTTAAGCCGGAGGTTGAACTGGGAGCTTATAAAGGCTTAGAAGTCGAGAAAATTGCCGCTTCGGTTTCTGATGAAGAAGTAGAGCAGGAAATCAAACGCAAACAGGATCAGCATGCCAAAATCCTTAATCTTGAAGAAGGAGCAATCCAGGATCAGGATAATGTAAATATTGATTTCGCCGGCTCGGTGGATGGCGTTCCTTTCGAGGGCGGAACTGCCGAAGGGTATGATCTGGTAGTGGGATCAGGTTCATTTATCCCCGGTTTTGAAGATCAATTGATCGGCGTGCAAATTGGACAGGAAGTTGATGTCAACGTTCGCTTCCCCGATGAATATCATGTTGCAGACCTAAAAGGTAAGGATGCCTTATTCAAGGTCAAAATCAATAAGATCAAGAGAAAAGAATTAGCTTCCTTAGACGATGAATTCGCCAAAGATGTTAGCGAATTTGAAACACTTGATGAATTGAAAACGGATTTGAGAGACAAACTTATGACAGCGGCAGAACAACGCGCAGAGATGGAATATAAAAATGCTTTCGTTAGTAAGGCTGTAGAAAACGCAAGTGTTGAGATTCCGGAAGCTATGGTAAACAATCGAATCGATATGATGCTTGAGGAGACAGCTCAGAATCTTTCTTATCAAGGACTGGATTTGGAAACCTATTGTCACTACATGGGAACCAGTATTGATGAAATGAAAGAAAAACTGCGCCCTCAGGCTTCGGAAAATCTCAAAACCGAGCTAGTTTTAGAAGCAATTGCAAAAGCAGAAGGAATTGAGGTATCCGAGGAAGAAGTAAACACAGAGTTAGCAAAACTCGCAGAACGTTATCAAACCAGTCCAGAAAATTTGAAACAGGCCCTTATGGCACGTGGCGAAATAGGAATGTATCGTCAGAGTTTAGTTTCCGAAAAAACGGTAAACTTCCTCGTTGAGCAAGCATAGCCTATGTGCAGGGGTATTCTGTGCTAGAGAGGTGAGAGGATGGCAAAGTACAACGATGAAAAGAACCAGCTTAAGTGTTCGTTCTGTGGTAAAATGCAAGATCAGGTAAAAAAGCTAGTTGCCGGCCCTGGAGTATATATTTGCGATGAGTGCATTGAGCTGTGTAATGAGATTATTGAGGAGGAGCTCAATGAAGACTTGGGAATGGAAATCGGTGATATTCCCAAGCCCAAAGAAATTCGAGCTATTCTCGACCAGTATGTAATCGGACAGGATGATGCCAAGAAAGCATTGTCGGTAGCTGTTTACAACCACTATAAACGAATCAACTTAGGTATGAAAATTGATGATGTGGAGCTTCAAAAGTCTAACATCGTCATGTTGGGACCCACCGGCTCCGGTAAAACACTGCTTGCTTCAACATTGGCCAAGGTGTTGAATGTACCCTTTGCAATTGCGGATGCAACCTCTTTAACTGAGGCTGGTTATGTGGGTGAAGACGTTGAAAATATCCTCCTCAAGCTAATTCAAGCCGCAGATTATGATGTCGAAAAGGCGGAAAAAGGAATCGTCTATATCGACGAAATTGATAAGATCGCCCGCAAATCCGAGAATCCTTCCATTACCCGTGATGTTTCCGGGGAAGGTGTGCAGCAGGCACTTCTCAAGATTCTGGAAGGAACTGTAGCTAGTGTGCCGCCCCAAGGTGGTCGTAAGCATCCCCATCAGGAGTTTATTCAGCTGGATACCACGAATATTTTGTTCATCGTGGGCGGGGCTTTTGACGGGATCGAAAAGATCATTCAAAACCGCATCGGTAAAAAGGTCATGGGCTTCGGGGCTGAGATCAAGAAGAAGAGCGATCAGAACATCGGTGAGACTCTAAAAGAGCTCCTTCCTGCGGATCTTCTCAAATTCGGACTCATTCCGGAGTTTGTCGGACGTTTGCCGGTTATGGTCAAACTGGATGCCCTTGACGAAGAGGCACTGATCAGAATCTTGACCGAACCCAAGAACGCTTTGGTTAAGCAATACGAAAAACTCCTGGAGCTGGATGGAGTGGCCTTGGAATTCAAGGAAGAGGCTTTAAGGGCTATTGCTGAAGAAGCTATTCGCCGTAACACGGGAGCCCGGGGCTTAAGAGCCATCGTGGAGGAGATCATGCAAAATGTAATGTATGAGATTCCTTCCCGCAATGATGTGACCAAGTGTGTTGTAACTAAGGATGTGATCCAGAAGAAGGATGAACCCCTTCTGGTCACCATCGATAAAGGTAAAAAAGGCAAAAAAGAAGAATCGGCATAAAAGAGCGAGACAAGGAGTAATCCTTGTCTCGCTGTTTTAAATAATGGGGACAGGTACCGTTTTCATTCTAAGTGAATCAAGGGACCTGTCCCTGTTATTCGCCGGGAGCCGTCAATAGTCTTGGCGGCTGTAAACCTGGGCAAGGAAGGAACGTAAGATATGTGGTCCCTCCGGGGTTAGAATGCTCTCCGGGTGAAATTGTATTCCATAAAAGGGGTAATAGCTATGGCGAATCCCCATGATAAGATTGTTTTCAGTGCGGGCGGTGACCATAAAGAGGGGGTTCAGACCAAGGGGATCGATCATGAGGGAGTGATATCTTCCGGCCAAAAACCCTTGTGAGCATTCCGAAAAAAGGGCTGCTTTATCATGATAAATGGGGGATTGCTTACCATGAACAACTTCGGGAGCGGCGGTTATTTCAGATCCAAAGGCTTGGGCAAGAGCCTGATGTCCGAGACAAACTCCCAGTAAAGGGATGGGACAGCCTCTTTGGGCATGTTCATTAAGGAGGCGGATGACTTCAAGAGAGATTCCGGCTTCATTGGGAGTGCAGGGTCCGGGTGAGATGACCACCCCGTCAGGACTTGTGGCGAGAAATTCCGTCCCGGATACTTCATCATTTTTATAGACTATGATTTTTTCTCCCAATTCGCCGAAGGCTTGAACCAGATTATAGGTGAAGGAGTCGTAGTTATCTATGATGGCCAGCATAAGGGGCCTCCTTTCGCAGATAATGGCGGGTTTTACAAATCTTCCACGACTTTGAACAAGGCCCCCGCCTTATGCAAGGTCTCTTCGTATTCCCGTTCGGGAATGGAGTCAAAAACAATTCCGGCCCCGCTTTGAACGCTAACCAGATCATCCTTGACAGCCAATGTTCGTATGATGATACAGAAATCCAGATCCCCATTCCAGCGGTAGATGCCGAGGGCCCCGCCGTAGGGACCCCGTCGGGTAGGCTCTAATTCCTGGAGGATTTCCATAGCCCGAACTTTAGGAGCGCCGCTTAGGGTACCTGCGGGCAGAACCGCTTGCAAGGCGTCCAAAGAATCATAAGCGGCTCCCAGCCGTCCCTCAACAGTGGAAACGAGGTGCATGACGTGAGAGAAGCGTTGGATGCTACAGAATTTACTTAGGCAAATGCTCCCATATTCAGAGACCCGGCCCAGGTCGTTTCGCCCCAGGTCGACAAGCATGGCGTGTTCGGCCATTTCTTTGGCATCTTCCAGAAGTTCTTGTTCAAGCCATCCATCTTCCAGTGGATCTTTTCCCCGGGGCCGTGTTCCGGCAATGGGGCGGGTTTGTATTTGAGATCCTACCGAGGAGAGCATAAGCTCCGGGGAACTGCCTACCAAGGTTTCTTTTTCTCCGAACAGGCAAAAGAGCCAAGGGGAAGGATTGAGAATCCGCAGCTTTTGATAGGCAGCCCAGGGATTGATACGCCTTTTCAGGGTAAAACACTGGGAGAGCACAGCTTGGAAAATGTCCCCGGAGCGGATATACGCTTTGATCTTTTCCACTTGGGATAGAAACTCCGAAGGTTTGAAATTGGCATGCCATTGGATCGGATCGGTCAGGGGATTGTGTGGCCGTTCCATGGAGGTTTCCGGTGTCGTAACCTTTGAGGGGGTGGTCTCCTGAAGGTGATTTTGGCTTTGGCAGTGATTTTGGGAAATCCAGCGGTCAAGGTTTTTCGACCAATGATTATAGAGCTTGATCAGTTCCGAGTCATCTTTGGAGAATATCTCAAGGATGACTTTTTGTGAACTGGGAAGGAGGACCAGATTAATGGGACAAAGGCGAAAAAAGTAGTTGGGTTTCGCGGTAGTAGCTTTAGGCTTTTGCCAGAGAAGCCCCCACTCGTAATCCAGGTAGCCGATGATGCCGCTTTCACAGGTTTTTTTCGGAAAGTTTTTTCGGCAAAAATCCCTGAGGTGGTCTAGGGGATCGGGGGGAAGACCGGGTTCCCGGGTCTCGGGGGATAAGATCCAGCCCTCACCGAATCCATAATAGGTCCGCTGGTGTTCTTCTTCATTTCCTTCCAGGAGGGCATAGCATTTTTCACCCAGGGTCTCTGAGAATTGGCGGAGATCCATTACCCAATCAGACTTTGTTGACGGGAAGGGGTCAAGGATCCATTCCTTTTGGATCATTCGCATGCAATGTCCTCCTTAACCGGTGTTTTTCTCAGCGAACTGACCCAGGCGTAGATCCCTTGCTCTCGGCATCTTAACTCTTGCTCAGGGAGTGGGTGTGAATCAAGTTCGGCAAACCTTTTGACCAGAGCACTGCCTACAATGACTCCCTGGCAGGCTTGGCTCAATTTATGCACTTGGGCTGAAGATTGGATTCCGAATCCCACATAGCATGGGGTGGAAAGAGCGGTCTGGAGAGAGTGAATAAATTCCAGGGCCTGTAATGGAATTTCCGCATCCCCTCCGGTTATCCCATTACGGGATAGGACATAGACAAAGCCCTTTTGTTCCTGGGCAAGATCATGAATGTGGTCGGGCCGGCTGGTTTGGGCAATCATAGGGATAAAGGCCAATCGGTCTTGCAGAAGTTCATAGGCTCTTTGCCGGAAAGGTGTGCTTTCCCGCCAGGGAAGATCGGGCAGTATCAAACCGTCGACTCCGGCTGTGAAGGCGTCATTGAGGAGGCGGTCATAGCCGTAATGGAGCAGGGGATTGAGATAGCTCATTAAAAGCAGGGGGGTGCCCTGATTTTCCTTGCGGAACCGGGCTACGATATTTAGGACTTCTTCGAGATTTATCCCCTGCTGAAGGGCTCGTAAGCCGGCGGATTGGATTACCGGGCCATCGGCGATGGGGTCGCTGAAGGGAACGCCCAGTTCAAGGATATCAACTCCTGCCTTCCCCAGGCCGGTTAACCGGCGCAGAGTGGTTTCGGAATCAGGGTCCCCGGCCATAAGATAAGTGATTAATCCCATGCCCATAGGATTCTCGGGTGTTTGAAGACGGGCTTTGGCAAGAGCTGCTTCTAAGCGGTCAGACATGGCATTCCCTCCTTTGTAAATTGTGGATAGATTGAGCAAAAGTTTCCATGTCTTTGTCTCCCCGGCCCGACAAATTGACGATGATGTGTTTTTCCGGGGAAAGGGTGGGAGCGATTTTTATGGCATAGGCAAGGGCATGGGCGCTTTCAAGAGCGGGCAGGATTCCTTCCGTACGGGCAAGGAGATGACTGGCCTCTAAGGTTTCGGTATCGGTTACACCGACATAGCGTGCACGTCCAATGTCTTTCAAGTAGCTGTGCTCAGGCCCGACGCCGGGGTAATCGAGACCGGCTGAAACAGAGTAGGTGTCGGGAATCTGACCATCTTCATCTTGCAAAAGATAGCTATAAGCTCCATGAAGGATGCCGGGACGGCCAAGCGATAAGGTGGCCGCATTTTCTCCTATGCCCGGGCCTTTTCCTCCGGCTTCTACTCCAATCAGTCCGACATGTTTATCGGCCAGAAAGGGATAGAAAAACCCAATGGCATTGCTCCCTCCGCCCACGCAGGCGATGAGCAGATCCGGAAGGCGTCCCTGGAGATTTAGGAATTGAGAGCGGGTTTCTTCACCGATAATCCGCTGAAAATCCCGGACGATGGTAGGATAGGGATGGGGACCGGCGGCAGTCCCAAAACAGTAGAAAGTGCTCCGAGGGTGAGCGACCCAGTCTCTTAAGGCTTCATTGATAGCGTCTTTCAGGGTTTTTGATCCTGTAGTGACCGGGTGGACTTCACAGCCCAACATTTTCATGCGCAGGACATTTAAATGCTGCCGCGCTACATCCTCCTCCCCCATGTAGATGGTGCAATTCAAGCCCATGAGGGCGCAGGCGGTAGCGGTGGCCACACCGTGCTGACCGGCTCCTGTCTCCGCAATGACCCGGGTTTTTACCATTCGCTTGGCCAAGAGAATTTGCCCCATGGTGTTGTTGATTTTATGAGCGCCGGTATGATTGAGATCCTCCCGTTTGAGATAAATCCTGGCCCCGCCCAGAGATTTACTGAGCCTTTGGGCATCGTAGAGGAGGGAAGGGCGGCCTACATAGTTGGCTAGGAGTTCTGCCAACTCTTTCTGAAAGCCGGGATCTTTCCGGGCTTCATGATAAGCCTGTTCCAGCTCATCCAAAACAGGGATGAGGGTCTCGGGGACATAAGCCCCTCCGTAGCTGCCGAAACGGTTTGGTTGAGGTATATGGCCTTGGTCCTTCGGAATCATGATTAAATCCTCCTTTTTGCTAGGCTGAGACCCTAAGTTTTTCCAATATGCTTAGGGCTTTGCCGGAATCCAGACTTTCGGCAGCCAGGGTAATCCCCTCTTGGATGCCGGTTACTTTGTTGGCGGCGTAGAGGGCGGTCCCGGCGTTAAGCAAAACAATATCCCGCCGGGGCCCTTTCTCGCCATAAAGAATGCGGAGGGTGATCTCCCTGTTTTCTGCGGGTGAACCTCCTTGAAGGTCCTGAAGGGAACAGAGGTCGAGACCATATTCCTCAGGTCGGATAATAAAGGGTTGTATTTCCCCGCCATCAATGAGTATGGCTTGAGTAGCCCCTGTCAGAGTCACTTCATCCAGACCGTCCTCACCCACGGCTACGATGGCCCGTTTGATGCCGAGAATTTGGAGGGCTTTGGCCATTTTGGGGAGCAAGGAGGGAGAAGAAACCCCGAGCAATTGGTAAGAGGCACCGGCGGGATTGAGCAGGGGACCCAGGAGATTAAAAATAGTTCGGACACCCAGTTCGCGGCGTTCGGCGGCGACTTTTGCCATAGCGGGATGATAAATCGGAGCAAAAAGGAAGGTCATGCCGATGTGCTGGAGATGGCACTCACTGGACTCCGGGGTGGATTTAAGAGAAATGCCCAGCTGCTCCAAAACATCGGCGCTGCCGCAACGTCCGGAGGCAAAGCGGTTCCCGTGTTTGGCTACCGGAACTCCGGCACCGGCGATGACAAAAGCTGTGGTTGTAGAGATGTTAAAGGTACCGCTGCGGTCTCCTCCGGTTCCGCAGGTATCCAGGGTCCCTTCGGGAGCTTTGATCTTAAGGCCGGCCTCCCTTAAGGTTTGGGCAAAGGCCGCGATTTCCTCAGAGGTTTCTCCTTTAAGATTTAATCCCAGGAGCAGACCTCCGATCTGGGCCGGGGTCAGTTTTCCGGCCAAAAGGTCCCGGACCACAGTGAAGGCTAATTCTGCAGGGAGATCCTGCCTTCGGGATAGCAGGTTTAAAGATTCACGAATCGCCTGGGTCATAGTGGTATCTCCTTTCTTACTTGTGAGATAAAGTGTTGGATTTTTTTACGATCTTTACGACCATTTCGCTCTACTCCGGAGCTGACATCCACTCCGTAGGGCCGGGTTAGACGGATGGCTTCCCGAATGTTGTCAGGATTGAGCCCCCCGGCCAGAATCAGGGGATAACCAAGGTTTTTGATTTTGCGTAGAAGCTCCTGGAACTCAGAGGTATGCCAGGGGAGGGGGATTCCGGTTCCCCCTGCCATTCCTCGTGAGACCGAGTCCAAAAGAATTCCGTGGAGGAAGGCAGGATCCGCATCCAAGGCAAAATCCGGTATAGGAGGGAAAGAGAGTGCTTTGATCTTTGTCACGGGTAGGTGGTGATAGAGTCTAGGATCTTCATTTCCATGCAATTGAAGGGTATCCAAGGAGCATTCGCGGATAATTTGGCCGACATTTTCAGGGGATTCCCGGGCGAAAACCCCGACTTTGCTTATCAAGGGAGGTAAGCGGAGGATAATTTCCCGGGCGGTCCGAGGTTTGATATAACGTTTGCTGTAGGGGACGAAGATAAATCCCAGGGCATCTGCACCGGCTTCAACTGCCCAACGAGCTTCTTCAAGAGTACGGATTCCGCAGATTTTTATCCGGGGCATGTCTTCACCCCCTTGGCCCCCAGACCTGCTTCACGCAGGGAGCGGATATGCAAAGCGGGATCAGGGGACAGGAGGCAGGATTCTCCCACGAGGACCGCCTGAGCGCCATACTTGGAGACCAGTGCGGCATCTTCGGGAGTATGAATCCCACTTTCGCTGACCAGGATGCAATCAGGCGGAATCAGGGAGCTGAGGGATGGGGTGCGTTCAAGGTTTATCCGGAAGGTTCGCAGATCCCGGTTATTGATACCGATGATCTTCGCTCCGGCTTTGAGTGCCCGGGCAATATCCTTTTCATCACGGCATTCTACCAGAGCCTTCAATCCCAGTTCGTGGGTCAGGTGAAGCAGATTGGGGAGTGCGGCAGTGTCCAGAATCCCGGCAATGAGAAGAATCATATCCGCTCCCATGACACTGCTTTCGATCACCTGATATTCAGAGAAGATAAAATCTTTACGCAGGAGCGGAAGGGAGGTTAAGGAGCGGATTTTTTGAAAGATCTCAGGTCCCCCCAGGAAAAAATCTTCCTCGGTGAGTATGGAGATAAGAGAGGCTCCACCGGATTCATAAGCCTGAAGAGTTTCTTCGAGGGAGAGACGCCAGGGTATAATCCCCTGGCTTGGGGAGGCGCGTTTGATTTCAGCAATCACATGGAAGGAATCGGGAGTCAGTCCTTGCTTTTCCGGGCAGCGGGCAGGGATTTTGTCCTTGTCCCTTAATTGCCGTTTAAGCTCAGAAAGGGGAGTTTGCTTTTCAAGATCCCGGAGCCTTTTTCTTTTCTCATGGAGAATTCTTTCGAGAATGTCCATGGGCAATCACCTCCGCAGGGAAAATTTTTATACCAAAAAAAGCTTTCTATCCCAAAGGACAGAAAGCTTCTGTGGTGCCACCTTAATTTGTACTTGTGTGTCCACAAGTACCTCTATCAAGTACGGAGAAACATCTCTTCATCTGGCCGCAAAGATAACGGCCAGGCAAGTTGCCGTTATTCATCCAGAGGAGGGCAGCACTTCGTTTTAGAAAATAAAAAACTTTCCGTCCTATGTAAAGGACAGAAAGTACTTCTGTGTTGCCACCTTAATTTATATGGGTCAGCGAAATCGACTGGAGTAAAAAACTGTCCCATACCTCTAACCGGATGCGGAGAGAATTATCAATGCTCTCGATACCCGTGTTTCTGTAACGGGAAACCCCCGGCTCGCCTACTGGAAATTTCTATCCGGACATTCAAGATAGAAAATCGTTCAGCTTGCGCTTCAGAGACCCATTCCACCAAACGGTCTGTATCAGCTCCCACCAACACTGACTCTCTTGGACATTCCGGCTAAGGTGTACTCTTTCTCGTCATTAGCATTTACTGGATAAATTTATTGTTATTATAGAGTGTTTAAAAATAAATGTCAAATCATATTTTTTTCATTCTAAGTGAATCGGGGGACCTGTCCCCGTTATTCATATCACGTTTTAAATTCCTTTCTCTGGCAATACTACCAAAGGTGATTAGTATTTTGCCTCAGGAGGGAATAGAATAATGGCTGGATTAACCGGAATTGTCATGATGGTACAGTTGGTTTTCGCTATCATCATCGGCTTATACTTTTGGGGGTTATTAAAATCCCAGCAGGGTAACAAAGTCTCCATCGAACGGGAGTCGAAAAAAGAGCTTGAGAAATTAGAAAAGATGCGAAAAATTGCCCTAACCACACCTTTGGCGGAAAAAACCCGGCCCACCCATTTTGAAGAGATTATCGGCCAAATGGAAGGGATAAAAGCTTTGCGGGCAGCCTTGTGTGGACCTAATCCTCAGCACGTTCTGATTTACGGACCTCCGGGAGTGGGAAAAACAGCAGCAGCCCGTTTGGTTCTCGAAGAAGCCAAGCGAAATCCTCTGTCTCCTTTTAAGGAAGATGCCAAGTTCGTGGAAATTGATGGTGCCACAGCCCGCTTTGATGAGCGGGGGATTGCCGACCCGTTGATTGGTTCTGTCCATGATCCCATTTATCAGGGGGCAGGTGCTATGGGAATGGCGGGCATACCCCAACCAAAGCCGGGGGCCGTCACCAAGGCTCATGGGGGAGTACTTTTTATTGACGAGATTGGAGAGTTGCATCCCATTCAGATTAATAAGCTTCTAAAAGTTTTAGAGGACCGTAAGGTTATTTTGGAAAGTGCTTATTATAGCTCCGAGGACACCAATATTCCTGCTCATATTCATGATATCTTCCAAAATGGCTTGCCGGCAGATTTCCGCATGGTTGGTGCAACCACCCGGAGTCCGGAGGAGATTCCCCCGGCTATTCGTTCACGGTGTATGGAGATTTTCTTTCGCTCCCTTTTGCCTGGTGAAATTGCCCAGATTGCCCGGGGGGCTGCTGCTAAAATGGAAATTCCTATAACTCCAAGCGCTCTTAATGTGGCTAAGCAATTTGCAACTAATGGCCGGGAAGCGGTGAACATCGTGCAGCTGGCTGCGGGTGTCGCGCAAACGGAAAAAAAACTTGAGATCAATGCGGCTACAGTGGAATGGGTCGTCACTTCCGGTCAGTATGCTCCGCGGCCGGACCGTAAGGTGCCTTTGGCACCGGAGGTGGGGCTGGTCAATGGCTTGGCTGTTTACGGCCCGAATATGGGCATGCTTTTAGAACTGGAAGTTACTGCTCATCCTGTGACTCCTGGTACCGGGGAGCTGTTGGTCACGGGCATTGTGGAGGAAGAGGAGCAGGGCAGCAACTTTAAGAAAACAAGGCGTAAAAGTATGGCCAGAAGCTCTGTGGAAAATGTACTTACGGTGATTCGCCGCCAATTAGGAATTCTTCCCCATAATTATGATATCCATGTTAATTTTCCCGGAGGGGTTCCCATTGATGGGCCATCGGCCGGTATTGCCATTGCAACGGCCGTAGTCTCGGCAATTCGTCGGGAAAAGGTGGATAATTTTCTGGCTATGACCGGGGAATTATCGATCCGTGGTGGTGTAAAACCGGTAGGGGGAATTGCAGCTAAGATCGAGGCGGCACATCAAGCCGGCTGCCGTAAGGTTTTTATCCCGAAAGAGAATTGGCAGGAACGGTTTAAAGATTTTGCTGAAGGCTTTGAAGTAATTCCTGTGGAAACCCTGAGCGAGGTTTTGGCCGGCTCTTTACTGCTTGAAGCTGGGAAGGAAAAAGTCGAAGTTCGGTCCACTTTGGATGAAATATTGTCCCGCTTAGAGTTAAACCCCAAACCTGCAAACACTTCAGTCAATTTGCCTGAGCAGGGGCAATCATGCTAGAATAGATCTAACAAAGATGGCACACTATAACAGCGTGCCATTCTTAGTATATGGGAAAATAGATGATTTCGGTTCAAGATACTTCGCAATTGCCGGATTTTTTTAATTGCCAAAGGGTAGGGAGGGAATATTATGAGCAAAGAGAGAGAACTTCCATTGCTTCCCTTGAGGGGGATTCTGGTTTTTCCGTATATGGTCATTCATTTAGATGTTGGGCGGGAACGTTCCATGGCTGCCATCGATCAAGCAATGATGGAGGATCGAATCATTCTTTTATCCGCTCAAAAGGAGATGGAAATTGATTCGCCTAATGCCGAAGACATACATACTATCGGTACCTTAGCGGAAATAAAGCAGCTTTTGAAATTACCTGGTGGTACCATGCGGGTCCTTGTGGAAGGGAAAAGCCGGGGTAAGATTGTTGATTTCTTGGCTGAGGAACCTTATTTTCGGGTTCGGGTGGAAGAGACTGAGGAAGGCATTGCTGCTGTTACCCCGGAAATAGAGGTTCTAACTCATGGGGTTATACACCAGTTTGAGGAATATGCTAAGCTAAGTAAGAAGGTCCCCCAAGAAACTTTGGGGACGGTACTGGGGGTGAATGACCCCGGGCGTTTGGCGGATATTGTGGCTTCTCATTTAAATCTGAAACTAGGGGATAAGCAGGCCATCTTAGAGGCCCTTGAAATTGCCGAACGGTTAGAGCGTCTTGCGGAAATCATTATGCGAGAAAATGAAATCCTTGAGCTGGAACGGCGTATCGGTCTGCGGGTCCGCAAGCAAATGGAAAAAACTCAAAAGGAGTACTACTTGCGGGAGCAGATGAAGGCTATTCAGAAGGAACTGGGGGAGAAGGACGAAAAGCAGGCGGAAGTAGAGGAATATCGGGAAAAGGTTGCACAGGCCAATCTGCCTGAAGAGGTGGAGGAGCGGGCTTTGAAGGAAATCGACCGCCTTGAAAAAATGCCTCAAGCCTCCTCGGAAGGAACTGTAGTACGTACATATTTGGATTGGATTATTGCTCTTCCTTGGACCAAGATGAGTAAAGATAAGACGGATATTAAGCGGGCGGAAAAGATTCTCAATGAGGATCATTACGGCTTGGAAAAGGTCAAGGAAAGGATTCTGGAGTTTTTAGCCATTCGCAAGCTAACCCCGAAGATGAAAAGCCCTATCATATGTTTTGTGGGACCGCCGGGAGTGGGTAAAACCTCTTTGGCTAAGTCCGTGGCACGGGCTTTGGATCGAAAATTTGTGCGCATGTCCTTAGGAGGGGTTCGGGATGAAGCGGAGATCCGTGGTCATCGCCGGACGTATATTGGGGCCCTCCCCGGTCGAATTATTCAAGGTATGCGGACTGCCGGAACAGCTAATCCGGTATTCCTTCTGGACGAGATTGATAAGATGGCCTCGGATTTTCGAGGTGACCCGGCTGCGGCACTTCTCGAGGTTCTTGATCCTGAGCAAAACTTTAGTTTTGCCGATCATTACTTAGATCTCCCTTATGATTTATCCCATACTCTGTTCATCATGACCGCCAATACCTTGCACACCATTCCCCGTCCTCTTTTGGACCGGATGGAGGTAATTTCCTTAAGCGGTTACACAGAAGACGAAAAGGTCAATATTGCCAAGAAATATCTGGTGCCTAAGCAGATGAAAGCGCATGGCTTAAAGGCTAATCAACTGATCATAAGTGATGAAATCCTCCTGAAGCTGGTTCAAGGCTATACGAGAGAATCAGGAGTGCGTAATCTGGAGCGTCAGATTGCCAATCTCTGCCGTAAAGTTGCCACTCGGGTGGTAAAAAAGGAATGGGAAGTAGAAGAACCTACTCCGGAGCTATTGGAGGAGCTTTTGGGTGCACCGCGTTTTCATTTTGAAAAGGCTCGGCAAAAGCCGGAAATTGGTGCCGCTACGGGGCTCGCTTATACGGAAGTGGGTGGGGATGTTTTAACTATTGAGGTTATTCCCCTGCCGGGTAAAGGCCAGCTGACCTTGACCGGTAAGTTGGGGGATGTAATGAAGGAGTCGGCCTATGCGGGTCGGACCTTCGTTCGTTCTCATTCCCGGGAATTAGGTATACCTGATGATTTTTATGAAAAAACTGATCTTCATATCCACGTCCCGGAAGGGGCGATTCCTAAAGATGGTCCTTCGGCGGGAATCACAATGGCCACCGCCATGGCCTCGGCCTTGGCTAAACGGGCTGTTCCTTCTGATTTGGCAATGACCGGTGAGATCACCCTAAGGGGGAATGTCTTACCCATCGGCGGTGTGAAGGAAAAGGTCTTGGCGGCCCATCGGGCCGGTATCAAAAAGGTAATCTTGCCTGAGCAAAATCGTAAAGACTTAGAGGAAGTACCGGAGAATATACGCAGGGAGCTGGAGTTCCATTTTGTCAGACGAATGGAAGAGGTTGCTAATATTGCCCTTCTTCCGGTGGCGGAATCCGAGGAGTATCTGGGAACCATGAATCGCTTCCCGATCTTTGGGCAAGAAGATATTCCTCCTGACCCGGATCCCAGGCCTGTCTCCTAGGAGGTCAAGATTCTTCGCTAGCGCTCAGAATGACAGCCTCTTGAAACAGGGGGACAGGTCCCCTGTTTCAAACTCCCCCTTTATCACAATGAGTTCGCTTTTAGTAAGCAGCAATGTTGCTGGATCATTTTTGAATAGATAGTATTCTGTGGGCGTTTAAGGGCAGCCGGCGATATTTTTAAAAAAAAGGTGAAACAAGGAACCTGTCCCCTTGTTTCAAAAGAGGAGTATATGTGTGATTACGATTCGTAAGGCGGAGTTTGTTACCTCGGCCGTGAATTTTAAAGGCTACCCGGAAGGGTCGGAGCCGGAAATTGCCTTAGCGGGGCGCTCTAATGTAGGAAAATCCTCTCTAATCAATAAATTCATCAACCGTAGAAACCTAGCCCGCACCGGCAACACCCCCGGTAAAACTCAAATGCTAAATTTTTACCGCATCAATGATGAGTGGACTTTTGTGGATTTGCCCGGGTATGGTTATGCTAAGGTCTCCAAAGAGCTTAAGGCTAATTGGGGTAAGATGATGGAGGAGTATTTCTCCCGCCGTGAGAATTTAAGAGCAGTAATTCAGGTGGTGGATATCCGTCATTCTCCCAGTGTGGAGGACCAGGAGATGCATGTCTTTTTGCGGAATCGGGGAATCCCTGTTCTCGTGGTGGCTACCAAAGCAGATAAGATTTCCAAAGGACAGTGGGGTAAGCATTTGAGTCAGATCGCCAAGGCGTTGGATATTCCGGATTGGCATATGATTGTTCCCTACTCGGCAGAGACGGGTCTAGGAGTTCCCGAGCTTCATCAAGCTGTGGAGGAGATTTTGACCATGGGTGAAAGCATCGCTGAGGAATAGGAAAATATAGTATTTCCAGAGCGGTTGGTAATAATCAAAGTAGTTTTCGATATTAGCAGTTTTTCGTTAATGAGATGGCTTCCCTCCGAATATACATTATGGGGATAGGTCCCTTGTGGATAATCCCTAATGAGTATGTAAGGAGCGGAAGCCTTTTGAATGATGTAATAATTATGTCAGTAAGCCTGGGGATAATTTTATTGTCTGCCGAAGTTTTTACCAATGGGGTGGAATGGCTGGGTAAACGTTTAAATTTAGGTGCCGGCGCGGTGGGGAGTGTCCTGGCGGCGGTAGGGACGGCCCTCCCGGAGACCATGGTTCCTATTATTGCTTTTTTAGGAGCTAAAGGAGAGGGCGTTACAGACGTTGGTATAGGAGCAATTTTAGGAGCTCCTTTTATGCTGGTTACTTTAGCCTTCTTTATTTCCGGAGCGGCGGTGCTTATTTTTCGGCGTAATAATAAGCCTTTATTTATTAATACCTTAGTGCTGAGGCGGGATCTTTCCTTTTTCCTGGTGGTCTACAGCTTAGCAATCTTAGCATCCTTTATTCCGCAACATAATTTAAAGCTTGCTATTGCCGGCTTGCTGCTCCTTCTTTACGTTATCTATGTAATAAAAACCGTGCGCAACAGCCTAGGGACTGAAGAGCACGGTGATTTAGCACCTCTTTATTTTGCGCAGCGGGATTCCAATCCTTCCCTTTCGATAATTTCCTTGCAGCTGCTTTTCGCATTATTAGGGATGGCAGCGGGAGCTCACGCCTTTGTGGATGCAGTTCAAACAGTGGCGCAAGCTACAGGGATCCCGGTTTTAGTTCTATCTTTGATTATTACTCCGATCGCTACTGAACTCCCTGAGAAATTTAATAGTGTAATTTGGTTAAAACGGGGAAAAGATACCTTGGCCTTAGGAAATATCACCGGAGCTATGGTATTCCAAAGTTCCACGATTCCGGCCCTGGGAATTGCTCTTACGCCCTGGCGTTTGGAGCCACTGGCCTTATGGAGTGCTCTTCTGGCTTTGGGATCGAGTTTCTTTATCTATACGACTCTCCGTCGGCGCGGGACCATATCTCCACTCCATCTACTGGCAGGGGGTGGGTTTTATTTTCTTTTCATTCTAACTTTGGTTCATTTCCATTTGCATTAATTTGGTTAGGCTGTGAAGGCTCGCATTCGCAAAAGCGTATTTTTGCTTGGGCAAGACATTGGTAGTGGCGTTCTTCATCGGCGGCCAGTTGCAGAAGAATGGTCTGGATCTCCGGTACGGGGATTTTCCTGGCTAAATTTGTGTAATGTTTTACGGCTTGAGCCTCATCTTGTATGTTGTAATCAAGAATAGAGCAAAGATCTGCAGTGTAGTTAAGATAACGGGAACGCCAGTCAAACCAGCGACCTTTGTTAAATGTCCCATAGCGAGGGTCGACTCCGAGAAAGCGAATGCACCAAGCCAGCTGTTCCAGATGGCGCAATTCGTCATAGGCAATTGGTCGCAGAAGTTCATCAAACTCTGGACGATCAAGGACGGCTGCTTGATAAAGATAAGTAGTTACTGCCGATAATTCTGAATCCTTGCCGGCATAGACATCGAATAACCACATGGCATAAGTAAAGTTTGGCTCAGGTATTTCCTCGGGGACGGCATCTTTAACTTCATAGGTTGGCAGTAAGAGAACCTGACCGGGGTAAATCCGGTCGGGATGTTTGAGGTGGTTAAGGTTAATAATATCCGACATCTCGACTTTATAGGAATTGGCGATTTTATAAATGCTATCTCCAGGCTGCACCACATAGCGGGTATAATCCATGGTAATTCCCCCTTCTTGTTTATTACTATATTCTCAAGGAGATAGGGATGGGAAAGGAAGAATGTTCCTTTTTAGGTGCATGAATGGGACAGGTCGGTCATAGATATGAATTGATAAAGGATTGAAGGGAGCGATTTGGCATGGGAGATGGGATTCTCAAGGGAGTTAGCGCTGCTTTGTTGGTGACGGTCATAACTTTGCTTGCGGGATTGCTTTGGACAGCCATGGGATTGGGAGGGGTGTCAACCTCCACATTGGTGGATATCGGCTTAGTAGCCAGCTGTATTGCGGCAGGTTATCAAGCGGGTAGGGAAAGCGGGCAATGGATCTTAGGAGGAGTGTCCAGTGTAGGCTATGTCTTACTCTGTGTGGTGCTGATGGCCCTATTCATAGAGTTGAGCGGATGGGGAGTTATTCAAGTTTTGGCAGAGGGTGGCCTAATCGGTGTTTTGGCGGGTGCTTTTGGGGCCGGTAAGGGTGGGAGAAGACCCCGTGGGTCGGGCCGGCGTTCGCCAAGATTCCCCGCATGGGATGAGGGTATATATAGTAGTGCAGCCTATAGTAGTGCCTCTAGTTCCCGTGCTCATGAGGATTGGGATGTGCATATGGATGACTGGAGCGAGCTGCTGGATGGGGACAGGGAACATGCTTATGAGGAAAAGACTAAGCAAGGGAGAAGAGGTTTTATAGAAAGTCTTTGGCAAGAAAAGGACAAGCATGAAGAGAATGGGCTTTGGGAGGAAGAGGTGCAATGGTCAAAAGGAATAAAAGCTGTGAAGCAACGAGGTTCCGATCGGTATAATAAAGAGGCAAATATTGACGAAGAGGAATGGGAAAATTGGCTAAATAGTGAAAAAGGCAAATCCGGATCTACCGACCGTAAAGCTTGGTGGGATGAGGACGTTCTGTAGTATAGAATCCGATAAGGGTCGCAGAATATAGGTAGTTACACAACAGCTTTTGTAAGGGAATGGTTATGTGGAAAAGGCCCTTGACTATATTGTTCTAGGCGTTACGGCTAGCTTTTTAGGCTGTCTGCTAATGGTATTGGTTATGATTTTGGTAGTAAAACTTTTTTTTCGAAAGGGAGTGCAGCAGCTTTTTGGTTCGCTTATGAATAGGCTCCTTAGTGATAACTATCCGGAAAATTTAATTGAATTATGGAGTGCTGTACGTAGGACTTCTGTTCAAAATATAATCGAAATCAGTCTAAGGGCGGAAACGGGGGAAGCTGTAAACCGTCCTTTAGGCAGCTATAAACATTTTAATCATTATGATAACCTTATGTTTATTCCGGCACAATTAGTAAGGATGCCTGTTGAAAGAAAAGTTCCTGTAGATCTATCGGTAACGATTGGCCCCAAAGCTGAAAACCCCATGGCTTTACCTATTCCTCTATTAATAGGTGGAATGGGTTTTGGAATTGCTTTAAGTGAAGGGGCTAAAATAGCTTTGGCTAAAGCAGCTAAGGAATTGGGGATTGCAACCAATTCGGGAGAAGGGCCGTTTCTACCTGAGGAGAGGGCAGCTGCCGGGAAATTTATCTGGCAGGTAAGCCGTTATAGTTACGGGAGAGATCCCCAAGCAATTGCTGCTGCCGACATGCTGGAAGTGCAGATGGGGCAGGGGGCAAGGTCGGGTGGACATCTTATGGACCCCAAAGAAATTAAGGGAAAGGCCCAAAAACTTATGAAGATCTCACCCGTTGCATCGTTAGTGGGCTATGCCAATACCCCGGGAATCCGGAGCCCCCGTGATTGGCCCTGTTTCGTTCGCGATCTGCGTAAAGAAGCGGGGGGTAAGCCCATCGGGATAAAAATAATGGGCGGGGGAAGACTGGAGGCGGATTTGGCCATAGCTATCGAGGCGGGATTTGACGTAATCTGTATCGGGGGTTCACAGGGGGGAACTTCCGCATCTTCGCCTACGATCAGCGATGATTTTGGTATGCCCAGTATCAATAATCTTGTGCGGGCTCAAAAATATCTGAAGGAACAGGGGGTCAGGCATGAGGTGAGCTTAATTGTTTCGGGGGGATATGCTACCCCCGGTGAATGCTTAAAAGCCGTTGCTTTGGGTGCGGATGCCGTCTATCTAGGGACGGTACCCCTTTTTGCCCTAGTCCATAGGCAGATCGGGAAGGTTCTGCCGTGGGAGCCTTTAACCCAACTTGTTTACTATAATTCGAAGTATAAAGACCGGCTGGACGTTAATTTGGCTGCTCAAAGCGTTATTAAAGTATTTAAATCCTTTACTATGGAAATGGAGGAAGGGATTCGGGCTATTGGCAAGAAGTCTATCGCTGATTTGGGCCCCAATGATCTTATAGCCCTGGATGATTGGACTGCAGAGCTCACGGGTGTTCCGAGGGCTTAGCACAAGATCCTTCGCGTACGCTCAGGATGACACGGCCATAAAAAATCTAATAGGCAAATAAAAGCGGATGCTTACGAATATACCATCGCATAGCATCCGCTTATAATTATTAAACAACTAGTTTAAAATAAATTTACGAGCCGCTTGTTGAAGGTCCTGGGCCGTTTTGGATAGTTCATGAACTGAAGCGTTAATTTCTTGCATGGCGAGCATTTGCTCAGAACTGCTGCTGGCTACTTCTTCTGTCTGTGCAGTTGTCTGTTGACAGATGGAGGCGACTTGGGTTACCTCGTGAGCAATGATATCCGAGCTTTGAGTTATGCTGCTGGATAAGGCGGAGATTTCCTGAATCTGCTGACTTAGCATCTGGGTACTTTCCTTAATCCTGGTAAATGCTTGCTGGGCATTTTGGATAGCATTGGCTCCGCTTTGGACCACTTCTTTTTCGGAGTTCATACTGGCAATTGCTTCATCAAGGCTGTTTTTGATATCGAAGATAATAGTTTCGATTTGAGCACTGGAGAGGGTAGATTGTTCTGCAAGTTTGCGAACTTCCTCGGCTACGACACTGAACCCCCGACCATGTTCTCCTGCCCGAGCGGCTTCGATAGCCGCATTGAGTGCTAAGAGATTTGTTTGGTCGGAAATTGCTTTAATCGTCTCGACAATGGAACCAATAACAGTGGATTTTTCGCCGAGAGCGGTGATGATCTGTCCGGTACCATCCACGGAATTATGAATATGCTCCATTTGAAGGTTAACCATGGACATCGCCGTGTCCCCATCTTGGGCAAGTCCCAAGGATTGTTGAGAGGATTGGTCGGCAAGATTAATATGATCTTCAATTTGGCGGATGCCATGGGCCATAGATTGTATGGAGCTCATAATGTTCTGGACGCTATTGGCTTGGGATTGAGAACCGAAGGCTACTTGATGGACGGATGAGGAAACAAGTTCCGCGGCTTGGCTGGTGGTTTCTGATTGGGTGGACAGAACTTGAGAGGACTCGGCAAAGATATCCGCACTGTGAGTTATATCTCCCACCAAAGAACGAAAATTCTCGGCCATTTGATTTAAGGAATCACAGAGGACTCCTAACTCATCTTTTTGTCCCATACTATAAACTGTTGCCGTAAGGTTCCCTTCAGCCACTTTTTCAGCGAATTTCACGCTCCGGCGAAGGGGGGTTGCCACCAGATAAGATATGTAAAGTCCATAAACAAAGATGATAAGGCTTGCAGCGATTAATAAAGCCAGGAAAACTATGATATTCTGCTCAAGGTTAGCACCTGATTTAACCATAAGATAAATAGCGCCACCGGCACAAAGAGTGATGAGGGCATTGATTCCGAAAGCGAGATTAAGCTTTGCCGATACGGATAAATTAAACCACCATCGCACAATTCCCGAGTGTTTAAAGAAAAATTTACTAACTTTGTCTAAAAAGTTATTCATTTAAAGCCTCCTTAGCTTGTTAAATACTTCATATGGGGACATAGGTTAAAATAGTTTCCGGAATAATTGGAAATTTATCGTCTTTATTGTATCATAGGTTTTTCCAATTGAGGAGTACTGGAATTATTAATAATTTAAGACTTTTGGCAATAAGAGTTTTATTTTCACAGTGCGCAAGGGCAACCAACGTTTTCGTCTGCTTAGGGCATGCTTTAAGGCTAGGCGAAGCCGGGTTTTCTTTGACATTAATTCATTAGGTAGCTATAATAAAGTATATTATCTATGCAAAGAAATAAACCCTAGGAATGTGAGGAATAGTCGGACCAACGGTTCAGAGAGAAAGATGGTTGCTGAGAATCTTTCCGGATTGGTGACTAGGGTCGCACAGGAGGGGCAAGGGCGAATGGAGTAGTCCTTGACGGTTTGCCCGTTATCGCATCGGAGTGTAAGATTAACTGGGGAAGAGTTTTTCTTAAAAAAAGGTGGTACCGCGAGCCCTTCGTCCTTTTATGGATGAGGGGCTTTTTGTATAAAAGTATCTCTCTAAGTTACGAAAGGAGCGTTAACTTAAATGTCGGAGGAGTTCAAAATGGAGAAGGTCTATGACCCGAGCAGGGTTGAGGGGAAATGGTATCCCATCTGGGAGGAAAAAGGGTTTTTTCATGCGGATGTAGATGATACTAAGGAGCCTTTCAGTATCGTTATGCCGCCGCCTAATGTAACAGGGGCATTGCACTTGGGGCATGCCATCGATAGTACTATTCAGGATATTCTCACTCGCTTCAAACGGATGCAGGGTTATAACACTTTATGGCTTCCCGGCACCGACCACGCGGGAATTGCCACTCAGGCCAAGGTCGAGGAGCAGCTTGCTAAGGAGGGAACCAATCGTCATGAACTAGGTCGGGAGAAGTTTCTTGGTCGGGTCTGGGATTGGAAAAAAGAATACGGGGGAAGGATTACTCAGCAGTTGCGTCGATTGGGTGCCTCTTGTGATTGGTCGAGGGAGCGCTTCACCATGGATGAAGGCTGTTCCAAGGCTGTTCGCGAAGTGTTTGTTGATCTTTATAGTAAGGGGTTAATTTATCGAGGCAATTACATTGTCAACTGGTGTCCCCATTGTCATACCACAATTTCCGATATTGAAGTAGAGCACATTGACCGGGAAGGGCATCTTTGGCATCTTCGCTATCCGGTTAAAGATAGTGATGAGTATTTGGTCGTAGCCACCACCCGTCCGGAAACCATGCTGGGGGATACGGCAGTTGCTGTTCACCCGGAGGATGAGCGTTACCAACATCTAGTCGGCAAAACAATTATTCTCCCTTTAGTTAATCGGGAAATCCCTATTATTGCCGATGAGTATGTAGACCGTGAGTTTGGGACCGGGGCGGTAAAAATCACTCCTGCCCATGACCCCAATGACTTTGAAGTAGGATTACGTCATCATCTGCCTTCCATTGCGGTAATGGATCGGGAAGCGAAAATGAATGAGCAGGCCGGGAAATACCAAGGGATGGAGCGTTATGCAGCTCGCAAGGCGATTGTTAAAGATCTTGAGCAACTTGGTGCGTTGATTAAGGTAGATAATCACCAGCATGCCGTTGGGGAATGCTATCGCTGTTCTACAGTTGTGGAACCGATGGTCAGCAAGCAGTGGTTCGTTAAGATGGAGCCTTTGGCCGAACCGGCTATGGAAGTGGTGCGGGAAAGGCGTTTGGAGTTCGTGCCGGATCGCTTTGCCAAGATCTACTTGGGTTGGCTGGAGAATATCCGGGACTGGTGTATATCCCGTCAGCTTTGGTGGGGACATCGAATCCCGGTCTGGTATTGTGAGGATTGTGGTGCCGAGATCTGCGTGAAAGAAGATCCGGAGGTTTGTCCGAAATGCGTCTCTAAGCATATTCAGCAGGATCCGGATGTATTGGATACTTGGTTTTCCTCAGGGCTATGGCCGTTCTCGACCCTGGGTTGGCCGGAAGAGACACCGGAGCTTAATCAGTTTTATCCGACTTCGGTTCTGGTTACCGGGCGGGATATAATCTTTTTCTGGGTAGCCCGGATGGCCTTTACGGGTCTGGAATTCATGAAAGATGTGCCCTTTAAGAAGGTTATGATCCACGGTCTGGTTCAGGATGCTCAAGGTCGAAAAATGAGTAAGAGTTTGGGCAATGGTGTGGATCCCCTGGAGGTTATTGATCAATACGGGGCGGATACTTTGCGTTTTATGCTCATTACGGGGAATACCCCGGGCAATGATTTGCGCTTCCATCCTGAACGCCTCGAAGCAACTCGCAATTTCGCCAATAAGATTTGGAATGCCTCTCGCTTTGTTCTCCTGAACCTTCAGGATTATCAGGAGGGCCCAAGAGGGGAGCAGAAGTTGGAAGATCGGTGGATACTTTCGCGATATGAAAAGACGATAGAGGAAGTAACCGACGCTTTAGAACGCTATGACCTGGGTGAAGCTGCTCGGATTTTATATGAGTTCATCTGGAATGAGTTCTGCGATTGGTATATTGAACTAGCAAAGGGACGGCTCTACGATAAAGAGCATCCTGAGGCACGGCACACGGTTCAGTCCATTCTCTTAGAGGTATTAGAGGGGACCATGAGGCTTTTACACCCCTTTATGCCCTTTATCACGGAGGAGATCTGGCAGAACCTGCCCGTGGCCGGGGAAAGCATTATGATTCAATCCTGGCCTGAGGTTGAAGGCTACCAGGATGATGCAGTTGAGAAAAAGATGACCCTAATCATGGAAGTAATTAAGTCCATCCGGAATATTCGTGCGGAGATGAATGTCCAGCCCGGTAAGAAAGCCGAGATCATTCTCGTGGTTGCCGAACCGGGAGCCCGGGAAGTTCTGGAAATGGCTCGGGAAAGCATTAAGCTTCTAGCCGGGGGATCTCAAGTAGAAGTTGTCTCTGCTCTCGAAGTCAAGCCTGCTCAGGCAGCCAGCGCAGTTCTCGAAGGGGTGGAAGTTTATCTTCCCTTGCGGGGGCTTCTGGATCTGGATAAGGAGATCGCCCGAGTGGAAAAAGAGATTGCTCAGGCTTTTCAAGAGCAAAGCCGTTTAGAGGGTAAGCTCAATAATGAAGGTTTCGTAGCGAAAGCTCCTGAGCAAGTCGTTGTCAAGGAGCGGGAGAAGCTGGAAGGAATCAACGGACGGATTGCAGCACTAAAAGTTCGTTTAGCAGAGCTAAAAGAGGCGTAAGCCTTGAAACAGAGGGACAGGTTCCTTGTTTCAAAACGGGTTTGTCATGACGTAGTGAAGGGCATGCTGATTTCTGGGGAAGTTAGCATGCCTTCTTCATGGGTGCTTGCTGAGGCGTCGGCAATTAAAAAGTTGAGAGTTATGTTATAGACGGTCGGAAATTACGCGGTGAAATTATCCTCACTAATTGCAGGAAAATGACTCCTTATAGGGAATTAAGGCATAGAAGAATTGTACATAATAACCGTGCATAGCAAAGGGTGGACAAGATAATGGTGTGTTTTAAAGGAGGAGCAAAAGGTGAGGGTAAATGAGGCTTTAGGGATGAATGAAGAGGAGCTTGAATACCAAGAGGCAAAGGATTATCTGGTTAACCTCACGAAATTCGGCATGAATTTTGGGTTGGGCCGGATCGAGGAGTTGCTAAAGCGGGTGGGTAATCCTGAAGAACGCCTTAAAGTTGTCCATATCGGTGGAACAAATGGTAAAGGTTCCACCACGATGATGACTGCGGAGATCCTGGAGGATGCTGGTTATCGAGTGGGGGTCTTTACCTCTCCTCATCTTCATGACTATCGGGAACGGATAACGATTAATGGAGAAATGATTCCCAAAGGAGAGGTAATTCGATTAATTAATATTCTCCGTCCTCATTTAGAAGATCTAGTAGAAAAGGGCGTCGAACATCCTACGGAGTTTGAAGTGAATACTGCTATGGCCCTAATGTACTTTGCCGATCAAAAAGTAGACTTGGCCCTTCTGGAAGTGGGTTTGGGGGGAGCTATTGACTCTACCAATGTGGTAAAACCCTTGATCTCGGTCATTACCAATGTGGGAATGGATCATATGGATTATCTCGGTACAACCTATGAGGAAGTGGCCGGTGTGAAAGCCGGGATAATAAAACCCGGCGCCATCACTGTAACGGGAGCCGGTCGTCCCGAGGCTTTAAAAGTCATTCGGGAAAGGGCGAAAGAGGTGGGGTCTCCTATCTGGGTGGTTGGAGAAGATGTTCAGTGGGAGCGCCGATGGAGCGGGGAATTAGAACAAGAATTTGATCTGGTGGGACTGCGTGGGAACTACAGCAAGCTGCGTTTAAGACTGATAGGGGAACACCAAATGGCTAATGCAGCTCTAGCGGTTACGGTATGTGAACTTTTGAAATATGAGTGCGGGATCAACTTGGAACGCAGAAATATTTATGAGGGGCTTCGCAAAACAGTCTGGCCGGGTCGTTTGGAGTTGCTGTCGCTTAAGCCAAAGGTTCTCTTGGATGGAGCCCATAATGTAGACGGAGCACTGGCTTTGGCTAAGGCCTTAGCCATCTTTCAACGTCACCGGCTGATATTATGTCTTGGTATGTTAGGGGATAAAGAGCGGGAGAAGGTTGTAGATATTTTGGCTCCCTTAGCTGATGAAGTGATTATCACCAAACCAAACTCGACCCGTGTCGGCAACTGGGAGTATCTTGCCCAATTGATTGAAGCAAAGGATAAGCCCGTTACAATCATTGAGGAGCCGCGACTGGCAGTGGAAGAGGCTCTTAGGCGATTAGAAAATGATGATTTGCTTTGTGTAACCGGTTCTCTATACATGATTGCCGATGCCCGGCAGGCCTTACTGGAATTATTACGCAAAGAACCGAGTTAAAATATAAAAAAATTAACATAAACTTAACAATAAGGGCTAAAAAATTTGCTACAATACAACAGGAATTCAGCGAAATACGTCTGGGGGTTAGTAAATGTTTGGCATTTCAACAAAAGAGGACAAATTTTATGCTTTATTTAGAGAGAGTGCCGAGATAGCCTGTACAACTACCAAAAAGCTTGAAGGCTTAGTCTGTCAAAATTCCGTCTCCGATGAAGAGGCTGAGTTCATGCATGATCTGGAGCATAAAGCCGATAAAATCACCACGGAGATCGTGGACAGGTTGAATTCAACCCTGATTACTCCTTTGGACCGTGAGGATATCTATACCTTAGCTCAAAACCTTGATGACATTGTGGACTTAAGTCAAGGGGCGGTAGAACGGATGGCGCTCTATCGTACGAAAAAGCCTTCGATTGGTGCTCAAGAGATTGTTCGTACTATTGTTAAGGCCACGGAGCAAATTAAGACAGCTTTTTGTTGTTTAAATAGTATCCATTTTAAAAAGAGCGAAATCCTTGCCGCTACAGAGGAAGTTTATCGCTTGGAGGCCGCAGGCGATACCCTTTATCGCCAGGAAGTGGCCAGGCTTTTTGAACAAGAAAAAGATGCCATTGAGATTATCAAGTGGAAAGAAATACTGGAGCACCTTGAGAATACCCTGGACCAATGTGAGGAAATTGCAGATCTCCTTAAAGGAGTGGTATTAAAGTATGACTAGTTCCAGTGCGCTATTAATTCTCGTCGTATTTTTCGCGCTGGCTTTCGACTATATTAACGGTTTTCATGATACGGCTAACGCTATTGCGACAAGCGTTTCCACTCGGGCACTTACCCCTCGCCGGGCAGTAATTATTGCTGCAATCCTCAATTTCGTTGGGGCCTTAGTCAGTACCGGAGTAGCCCAAACGATTGCCAAAGATATTGTCAATCCCCAATTCGTTACTCAGCAAATTGTTATATCTGCTTTGATCGGAGCGATTTTCTGGAATTTATTGACCTGGTATTTTGGTATTCCCAGTAGTTCATCCCATGCAATTATCGGCGGTATGATCGGTGCTGCTGTATCCAAACTTGGTTTTGGGGTTTTGCACGTTCAAGGAATCATAAAAATTATTACTGCTCTTATTGCCTCTCCAATTATCGGGATTGTTTTAGGTTTTCTGATTATGAAAACCCTTTATTTTATGTTTGGTTCCGTTGCTCCTTCTAAAGTTAATCAGGGTTTTCGCAAGATGCAAGTACTATCTGCGGGACTATTGGCCTTTAATCATGGTTCAAACGACGCTCAAAAGTCCATGGGGATTATCACCATGGCCCTTGTAGCATCAGGTTTGCAGGATCCGGCCAACCTTGACCCCGCACTATGGGTTAAATTTTCCTGTGCCTTGGCTATGGCTTTAGGTACGGCTATGGGGGGATGGAAAATTATTCGGACCATGGGGGGCAAGATTTTTAAACTGGAACCGATTAATGGCTTTGCCGCAGATTTGACTTCATCGATCGTCATCTGGACAGCCACCGCCTTCCCGGGGTTACACTTACCTGTCTCCACTACTCACGTAGTTTCGGGGTCAATCATGGGGGTTGGTAGTGCAAAACGCATTTCGGCCGTACGCTGGGGGGTTGCACAGCAAATGCTGATGGCATGGGTGGTTACCATCCCAACTACGGCAATTGTTTCTTTCCTCTGTTACAAACTGATTGCTATTATTCTCTAAAAAATGACCATAATATTAATATGATAGAAAATACTTATCAAAGGAACCTTAGGGTTCCTTTTTGCTTTTTAGAACACTTTACGCAGTTAAGCAAGAGGTAGCATGAATAGTCTTGTCCCTTCATAAAGTGATATTAAGTTTTTTCTTTTACTAATAAATGTGAAAGTTTTGTTAAAGTTTGTCAAAATAGGTTTTTTGCCCAAGGAAGAAGTTGACAGTTTTTAGGGAGAGTGATACTATGTATAAATATAATCACTGGATTATTAAGGGTTTCGGAATAATTGGTTTGGGTATAATGGTATGGATGACCTGGTATTTTGGTTATACTTATGTTAAGTTAGTCACACAATCTCAGCACCCTACCTATTCCTCCCAGCATTTGCGTGATCAGGAACTTATCGAAGTAACCCTTGATTCTATTGGATTTTGGACTTGTCAAACGGGCGTATTTAATTCGGAGGAAAATGCTCAAAGGCAAAAGGAGCAGCTGTATCAGCTTGGCTGGGAGCCCCGGATAATTACGAAGAATCCCTGGGTTGTATGCATAGGCTTTGCCTATTCAAAGGAAGAAGTCCTTCCTATATATGGTTTGTTGAAAGAAGGTGGGATCGACTCTGTTCCGAAAGCAATTACCAGTCCGAAACGTACCTTTCGGATTCGAGGCAACGGAGTAAAGGAAACAGCAACTATCTTGAAGGAGGTAAATGCCTTCTTGAGGGATTCCGAGGAGGATAGGGCAAGTAGGCTTCCCGAATTTGAAAACACTAGATTGTTGGCTCCCAGTGGGTTGAAGAGTTTACAAGAGGTTTATTTGTCAACAATCAGGGCTGAGAGAACCCTGCAAACTAATCAACTGATAATCTTGTCCTTAGGTCTTTATAGCGAATACTTCAAGACCCTGGAAGCATTACAAAAATAGGAATATAATAAGATAATAGTTGTTTTATTTG
>NZ_CEVWNY010000028.1:0-29768 GCF_982384815.1 Desulfitobacterium sp.
TATTCGTCGAGCTACGGCTTGTGATTGGCAATTATTATCGGACATAGCTTATCATTCCGAGGCCTATTGGGGATATGACTCCGATTATATGGAAAAATTCAAATCAATGTATCAGGTAACTGAAGATTTTATCAACAATAATGAGACTTATGTGATTGAGGATCATCGTGGTGTGTTTGGGTTCTATGGTCTGTTTGTAAACGATAAAGTGAGCTCTTTAGAATACTTCTTTATCGAACCCCGATGCATAGGTAAGGGGTATGGAAAATTATTATGGAACCACATGGTGGAAATTACTTGTGAAAACTTAAGAATTCGTGAGTTCGTAATAGTAACAAGCCCACAAGCAAAAGATTTTTATATAAAGCTAGGTGCCATTTTGCTTGGCGAAGTTGAATCATTACTTAAAAGGGGACGGATGATACCTCAATTATTGTATAAGGTACATAATTAATTGGGGGCATGCCGTCAGACAACAAGCACTTCCCGAAACTTAGAATATGTGAACGTAATATGATGTTCGGGAATCCCGGGGACATTATATGTCAGACCATACGAGTGCCGGCCTCCCATACTCGGTCGATATGTAGCTACATTTTCAGAAAGGCTGAAGATCTCAATGATAGTACGTGGCATGATTAAAGAGGATATTCCTCAACTGGCTCAATTATATAAACAATTTTGGGGAGAGGAATCCTCCATTGATACGATGTACATGCAGTTTAAGAAGTTTCAAGAAAATGGTTCTCACATATTACTTAGTGCAGTTGAGGACAATCAGCTTGTTGGTTCTGTTATGGGTGTGATTTGTGAAGAATTGTATGGGGATTGTAAATCTTTTTTGGTTCTTGAAAATATGATAGTGGATAAAGACCATAGAAATCGTGGAATTGGTCGGGCGCTGATCTCAGAGCTTGAAAAAAGAGCAGTAGAAAAATGTAACCAGATAATTCTTGTTACTGAAGCGAATAGAATTGATGCATGTAATTTTTATGAATCTGTAGGATATAGACCGGAAGTATATAAGGGATTTAAGAAAAAGCAGGTGGGAGAAAAAATGGAAAATGAACTAATTCTAAGCGAGCAATTATTTAGACTAGAAGATAGACTACTACAACCAGAGGTCCGTCAATCAAAAGAGGAAATTGCAGAGCTCCTTGCAGACGATTTTGTTGAGTTTGGAAGCTCAGGTCGTATATTCGACAAAACACAGGTTCTAGAGGGATTACCGCATTCTCCTATAATTCAGATGACTATAGAGAATTTTCAAATGAAATGTTTATCAAAAAATGTGGCTTTGGTTACTTACCGCGTAGTAAAGACAAACGAGCCCAGAGAAGGAATGAGATATTCTTTACGTAGTTCAATTTGGAAGTTGATTGCTGGAAGGTGGCAAATGATTTTTCATCAAGGTACTAGAATACCCGAGTTCTAAGGGTGGCTATACTTTTGATATTTGGTTATAGATACTACAGATGAATAAACAAGAAAAGAACCCCAGTTTAGGATTAGATTAAAGTGTCTAATTCTTAAGGATATTCAACCACAAGTTGAATATCCTGGATTTTCAACTGTTGAGTTATTGAAACGCTCCCTTCCGAACAATAAAATAGATTCTGTAGAGAGGAGCGTAAAAATATGAAAGACGAATTGGCTAAAAATATTTGCAGGTACCGTAAGGAAAAAGGGTTTACACAAGAAGAGCTTGCCAGAAAGCTGGGAGTGACATTTCAAGCCGTTTCAAAGTGGGAAACGGCTCAGACTTTACCTGATATAACTCTGTTGCCAAGGTTGTCACAAGTATTGGACATAAGTATTGATAAGTTACTGGGTTACATTTTTTATGATAAGCAAATAACCATCTACGAAGAAGAATATAAGACTCAGGAATATTATTGGGGTATGGTGCCTTCAAAAATGTGTTTACGCGTACTTGAATTAATGCCGCCATCTACTCATTTAAAACTATTAGATATCGGGTGCGGTGAAGGGAAGGACGCTGTGTTCTTTGCAAGGAATGGTTATGACGTAACCGCATTTGATATTTCTGATGCCGGTATTGAGAAGACCAAACGTCTCGCTGACAATGCCGGTGTCCAAGTTAAAGTTTTTAAGGCAGATATTTTAGATTTCCGCTTGGATACTAATTTTGATATTCTATTTTCCAGTGGTGTTTTTCATTATGTGAAGCCTCAATTGCGGGAAGAAATGTTTAGCAACTGAATTAGTTTCATAACTTGAATCCATTACTATTGCTACTTTTTTTGACAACTAAAAAAGGAGTACCTCCCCAACATCTCGAAATTGTAGTCGTCCAAAACCAAACACCGAGAGGTGAGAAAGGAGTACTCCCTGATGTTTAATATTCGCCAAGAACGTCTATTTTCCTTGGAGGAAATTTTAGAAACTTCTCCAAGAGAATCATATTCTCTAATTCTTGGATCTTTGGACATTAACCCTTTACTTGAGGTGGTTTCTAAAAAGGCCATCTTTGGAGCACCTACTCAACTAAACTATCCTGCTATGATCTATTCCTTAATCATTCGTGTAATTGAAAGAATTCCTACAATTAAGGACTTGTGTAAACGGCTAAAGAACAGCTTAGAGTTTCGATTCGACTGTGGATTCACTCTTGCTGACGCTGTTCCTAGCGAAGCATCCTATTGCCGTATGATCAAGAAGATTCATGACTCTTCCGCATTAGCAAATTCTCAGGACGATTTGGTGCTTCAGGCATTCAAAGAAGGATTTATCAATCCGGAATGTGTTGTTGCAATCGATGCCACCCATATCGAGGCAAGAGATCGAAAGCCAGAAAAAAAGCAAGAAGAAACTCCAGTTGAACAAACTCCTAAAAAGCGCGGACGGAAGCCTAAAGCTCAACGAGAGGCATGGCTCAAAGAACAAGAGGAGCTGGAAAAAAATCGCCCTATATTTGAGAAGAAGATTGAAGATCAACTTCCCTATAGCTTTGCAGAATTAGAACAACAAATCCCACTTGATCCTCAATGGGGTATTAAAAAGAATTCAGAAGGGAAAAACGTGTTCTGGTATGGCTATAAAGGGCACCTCCTTGTTGATTGTATAGGCCAATACATTTTAAGCTCTTTACTTTCTTCAGGGAATATAAATGATGGGAAAATGGCCATCCCACTGCTTAAGGCTCTGAATGAAAAGCATCCTTATTTGAATCCCTCCCATATCCTTGCTGATGCAGGATATGACTATGTCCCTATTTACCAGCAAGCGAGAATTATGGGAGCACGGGCACTCATTGATTACAATAAGCGAAACGAACAACTTCCAGAAGACAAAGACAAATATTTTCGTCCAATGTGCCAGAAGGGTTATTCGTACCGATACGATAGCTATGATCCACGTTATGATACTTTAAAATATACCCAACCCAAGGAATGCCAGGAGTGTGCACTCAAAGAAAGTAAGACCTGTCAAAAGGTGTTTAAGATGAAGGTTTCTTCAGATCCTAGAAAATACACTGTACCAGCCAGAGGGAGTGACCGTTACTTTGAGCTTTACAAACAACGAACTGCTGTAGAGAGAGTAAATGCGTATCTCAAGGAGTATTTCCAGCTCAACAATATCCGTCATCGTGGAAAACGCGCCCAAGTAGATTTTCAGTTTTCAATCTTAACCTATACCCTCTGCAAATTAGCTGTTGATCGCCTAAACAAGTCACTAACTATGGTCGCTTAATTTTAAAACGTAAAAATCTAAGATTCTGTTGGTCTGATTTATTTTTAGACTAACATTATGAAATTAACTCAACTATAAACAATTTACCAATCCCAATGGTTTGCACGTTTTTAATGTATTCGTAAACAAACCATTCATAGATCCACCCCCTGAAAAGGAGCCGACTGCGTGCAAATGGGTTTCAGGAGAACTGTTCACATATTATCATGATTGGCTGATTCAAGAATGCTCAGAAGTGATTTTTGACTGTGATTCCTCTGGTATACCGCACCAACATGCGCTGAATAAGATTATTGCTCAGAAATGCCAGTGTAAGAAAAAGTAGAAGTCCTTCGTGTCTAAACGCCGCACGTCCATGGGGGGGTTATGGAGATGTATCCACCTGCGGCACCGCAAGGAAATTGACGAATAAGATCCCAAACCGGATTTCGGGAACCCTTGAAATATTATACGGCAGGGTATGTATTTTACGGATATTATCGTTTTGAAAGAGAGGAGATTTTGGGCGAAGTAACATCAATTTCAGCCAATAATCGATTCCAATACACATGTTTTGATTTTAGGTTCCATGCCAGGGGTTCAGTCACTATCATTACCAAGTATTTTGACACTTGATTTAGGAGGCCACAGTGTTTGCATATGTATTTATAAATATTGATAACCCGCTTTATCAGCAGGCCGTGGATTTGCGTTACCGGATTTTTTTCATGCCATGGAATATTAATAAAGAGATAGTCTTTGACCAATATGAGGCTACAGCAATTCATATGATTTGCCATACTGAAGGAAAAGTTAATGGATATGCCAGGTTGAATTATGAAGGTCAGGAAGCAATATTATCACAGATAGTTGTGGACGAGGAGTGTCGGAATCAAGGGTTAGGAAGTGAATTGGTAAAGCGTCTAATTGATAAAGCCCGATTGGATAATAAGGCTAGAGTAACCTAAAGCGCAAAAGTGGAGGCAACAAGATTTTATAAAAAATTCGGCTTTGTGGTTACCGGGGATAGTTTCTCATCCCCTAAAACAGGGCTTCCTCATATTAAAATGGTTCTGCAACTATAGGTAAAGAAATGTGACAAGAAAGCTATTTGGAACAAAATAAAAGAGGTAATTTTTATGTCGGAAATAATTATTAGATCATGTGAAAAAGATGATTTGTCTGACGTAATCAAGTTGATGAATGAGCTTAGGGAAGTAGCCCAAGGCGATGAAATTACCTTCCGCGGTGTGAGCAAAATCTTTTCGGAAATGGAGCAACGACCAGAACTATATTTGAATGTAGTTGCAGAGATTTCGGGAAAAGTAGTAGGATTCATTTCAGCGATTTTCTATAGAACGGTTTTTCATAAGGGTGGTACGGTACTCATTAATGAGCTGATCATTACCCAGGCTGAGCGCGGGAAAGGAGTCGGCAAGAGGTTGGTTCAATTGGTTCAAGAGGAAGCTTTAAAAAGAGGCTTTGATGAAGTTGAAGTAGGAACTGAGAAGACCAATGAAGGAGCGCAAAGATTCTATCAAAGATGTGGTTTCAGTGAGGAATATGTATTATTGGGAATGGAGTTTGAATGAAACTGAGGGAAGATTATGGTGAAAAAACATAGCAAAGGATTGCTATGTGGAGGAATGTTTAAGAATATATTGAATTGTATTTGATAAGAGAGAGCTGATGGTGATATAAAAAGGAGGGAAGAAGATGCCCGAAATTGTTCTTATTATCTATTCATGAAAATCGAAGAATTAATTAATAAGCTCCCGAACAAGGATGCCTAATGATGTATTGCTAAATAGAGAAGCTCACCATAGCAGAGATATTAATTTCGTGTGCGCTGAAATAATTATGTACACTGGGAGAGCCAGGGAAATTAAAAAGAGATTGATGGAAAAAATTAATGAGCTGATTATAAAATATACGGGAGTTTCCGCGAAAGATGTAAATTGCTGCATAATTGAAGTTCCCCCGGAGAACTGGAGCGGGGGAATTTCTCATTCATTTATTACTGGGCTTGATTAGGAGAGCCGGATGTAATTCTTAGGTTGAAGGTTTTGTGTATGAAATTTCCCAGTGCGAAAGAGGTATGGGTGGCACGAATTGCTAAACGCCATTGAACATCGCCATAATAAGGAATGGGAACCAAGTGAGGTAAAAGAAATGACGTTTGTCAATAAAACCAATGATGCAGAGAGTATAAGCTCATCCCGGTTGGAGTGCATTGATATTTTCAGAGGGCTGACCATGGCGCTCATGCTGATGGTTAATAATCCGGGAAACCCTGAAACTATCCCTGCCCAATTGGGGCATGCCGCCTGGCACGGGATTACCCTGGCCGATCTGGTATTTAATTATTGTATAAGCTAAACAATTGATTAGGAAATCGGTTGCAGGAGTTACGCACCCAAGCGCTTAAGAAATTAAAGATATTCTCGGAGAAGAAAATGGTACAATGGTATTAAATAGAAAGTTAAATCAAGGGCGATTATTAGGGTGGAGCTTTATGATTGAGATAATTCTTTTAGGAATAATCACCGTTTATTCGATAGTATTACCGATGATTAGAATTGCCAATTCAGACAGGCAATTTCTGAAAAAGATACTGTCATCTTTTTCAACGGCATTTGTATTTTCTTTAATCTTAATATGCCTAGTTGATATTCTGACCTTTAAATACAGACCAGGTAAAGGGATATCGGGTAACGGCAACCCCGCTATAATCCCTTTATTTTTTCTGGTTCCTATATGGGTTTATCTGATTACTACTCTTGGCAGGTTATGCTATCGGGTATATTTAGAAATCGAAAGCAATAAAAAGATGATTTCACTATTCATTCAACTAATTCTCCTGATGCTTTGTTATATTACGGAAAACTCAATCATCCAAAATCATATAAATATTCTTGGTGTGCCGGATGATCCTAATGCAGTCATTTATAGATGGACATGGTTTAACCAATATACAAATACTATCTTTGTTAACTACGTGGTTTTAGCTGCATCTATTATAGTTGCTAATCTTGCAGGTATGTTGCTAACCTTTAAAAGACATGCGGATAAATTCATACAGTGATGATAACATTTTTGAGAATCTTTGGGGTCGCTATAAAAAGTTAGAGACAAAAAAGCCGCTTGACCGAAAAAACAATGCTCCAAAGACACAGATACTGGGAAATCCCTAAACGACTGCTTATTATCAATGCGTTGGTGACAGGGATTCGTCATATCTTTATACATTGCTTATAAAAAGCGTCAAAGAAAATAATTTAGCTGGCTGGTGAAACGATTTATGGCACCATTTCGATAGTAAGAATCGCACAAGAATCGCACAAGAAATGGTATTGAGATCCACCTGGTTAGAAAGGAGAAAGTAGGATGAAGAAGGGAATCTGGGCCATAGTGCTTCTGACCTTATTGATTTTAGTCAATGGATGTAATTTAGATCGTACTAAAATATCATCCGGTGGAAGTGAAAAAAATAGTGAGGTACAACAACAATCTTCAAACCAATCAGACCCCTCTTTATATGAGACGGAAGAAGAATTGGTAAGAGCACCATCAACACATGAAGATCAGTTCACGATTACAACTGACCCATACCCGGTTTGTCGGACACAGGTGAGTTAGGGTAAAATAACACCTGTGGAGGATGATAAACATGGCTAAAAACGGGAAACGGTATAATCAAGAATTTAAAAATGACATTATACGCTTAGTCACTGAAGAAAACCGTTCAGTTTCAAGTGTGGTTCAAGATTTTGGGGTCAATGAGCAAACTGTGCGCAACTGGCTTAAGCAAACCAAAGAGCGGCAAGATCCTATCAAGACCAGGATAGCCGAGCTTGAAGCCGAGCTTAAGGCAAGGGATAAAAAGATTGCCGATCAGGAGTTAACGATAGATATCTTAAAAAAGGCTACCGCCATCTTCGCCCAAAGCAACCGGAAATAATTTATCAGATGATTAAAAAAGCCAGCAGCTCCAGCTGCCCGGTTGAGAAGATGTGCGAAACCTTAGACGTATCTCGGAGCGGTTATTATGATTGGGATGGGCGTAAACCCAGCAAACGTCAAAAAGAAGATGAAAACATTCTTAAGGTGATGAAGGAAAGCCATACCAAAGCCCAGGCAATGATTGGTCTGGATAAACTTTGGAGAGATGTCAAAGAGGCAGGGTTTCAATGCGGTAGAAACCGGGTTTACCGATTACAAAAGGAACATGACCTGTACAGTGTTCGAAAGAAGCCCTATCGCGTCTGTCTCACCGATTCGAATCATGATTTGCCCAAAGCCCCGAATCTCTTAAACCAAACGTTCAAGGTTGAGCACCCGAATAAAGTCTGGGTCACGGATATCACAGAATTTAAAACAGCTAAGGGCAGCAAGCTGTATCTGGCCACCATCAAGGACTTATTCCATAAAGAAATTGTAGGTTGGGCTTTGGCCGAACACATGAGAACTGAACTCTGTTTGGAAGCCTTAAGGAACGCTGTAAAGCGTCATAGACCGCCCAAAGGGTTAATTCATCATTCGGATCAAGGGCGGCAATACTGCAGCACCGTCTATGTCGAAGAATTAAAGCACTGGGGAATGATACGAAGTATGAGCAGAAAGGGAAACCCCTTTGATAACGCCTGTGCAGAGTCTTTCTTCAGCACCATTAAATCAGAAAGGCTCCATCACAGAACCTACAAGGATAGTGAGGAAGCAAGACGAGACATTTTTTGGTACATTGAATGTTTTTATAATCGACAACGGAGGCATCAAGCTTTAGGGAATCTGACACCGACAGCTTATTTAAAGAAGTATAACGAGACTCAAAAGGCCGCATAGTGTCAACTCGGTAGACGCCTGTCAAGGGGCGGCGTCAGCCGAGACGAAGTCCTTGCCCTTGATAGGCCAACTAGCCAAGACCCTTATGACTCAGAACAGTTTAAAGACTGTTCTGCTGCCACCCGGCGAGGGCGGGGTTTCAGGGGCTGGCCCCTGATAGAGCAGCTTGGAGCATTTACCTAAGATGAAAAACGAAGCAATCCTGCGAATCTGGAGGAATCCCTAACTCTGGAGTGTCCGTTTTATCGAGAAAAGGTCACAACATTAGATCATGAGTGGAAAGAGCTTTCGGCTAAGGTTTCGCTAAGTGAAATGATCTTTTCCGGGGGGAGCAGGGGATCTACAAAGTTAGCAGGAGATGAAAGAGTCGAATATTCCATGCAGTTCCCGGTGGATTGGACATTGCAGGGTACAGTATTTGAAGACAGTAATAAAAAGAAGGTGGCTGAAATAGCTCCGGTCGTCTTGCTCAAACAGGGTGAAGAAATACAGTTTTTGGATTATGAAACCATTGAGGGGCAAATTCTTACGAAAGAGCCTATATCTTTTAATAAGTATAAAGGAACAAAAGCCATCTTATTAATGGGCACAGAGGTTGGAAAGTGGTATCCTCATATGTATATGATCAGTGATGGTACATACGGATTCACGGTTACCATATACTCGCATAACCAAAACAGAGATGAAGCCGAAGAAAGGTTGTTTGACGATATAGTAAAAACTTTTAGATTTAAGCCCTAAAGTGCCATCTTGCTATTGTAAGGGGGAGTGTAATGAACTATTTTACTAAGGAATGGTATGAACTATGCCAAAAGACAAGCGCTCATTTGCTTCTTGAAGAAGATCAAGAAGCAGGGCGTTTTTCTGAAGAGTATTTTCAAAGATTATATGCTCAGAAGCTTAAGGAGTGGCTCGATTTACAGAAGGAAGTTATTTCATATTCGGCGGACCGGGAAAGAGCAAAAGGTAATTATAGCCATGGTAAATCGTTTGATGCCGAAAAAGAGACTGAGAAGTTTAGTGAAGCTTTGATGCACAATCAGGAACATTTTAGAGAAATATTGCCAAAAGAAGTTTTGGAGCAAATAGCTGATATACGAGTTTTCGCTTTAAATAGAACATCTCCCCAAGTAAAAAAAGCAGTTACACAGTTTTGTGAAAACAACTATAGATTAGTTCGTAAGACGCTGCGTGAATATCAAGAATACTACAAAGAGGTATTAGAATCTTTAGACACAGAGATCGTTGAAAAAATGAATTTTCATGATTGTAAGATTATTACTACGATAAGGGATGGGCAGTCGCTCATTATGTCACTTGATAATTCCGGAGGGTTTACGCATATAAAACTAATTCGTTTTGAGAATTACGAGATAATTAAACAGGAATCAACTCTTAATAATTCGTGGTGGTTATATCATGAGATATATAAAGCAAGTGATGCCTATGAATTACATGTATTACTTTACAACGAGAACCACAAAGCAGAAGAATTCATCATCTCCTTTGAGCGCATTTCGTTTAGTGTATAAGGCAGAGTCGCCTGTGCCAGTCATGGATGGTGAGCAAGCTCATGAACATACCCTATATGATTTATTGGGGTTTGCAAGCGGAAGATCCCGGCAATTGGCGAACCAATGGCCGGCGGTTATTGGTCCCTTGATGGCAAGACATTGGAAGAAGTCCATTCCATAACCTATAAAAATTGGCTTGAGCAATGGCAAAATGAGTTTGGTCATTAGGACTAGGGCATGCCCAATTCGGATTGAATTGGTCCAAGTAATGAGGTGAGTAATTGAAAGTATCATCGTTTTTAAGGTTTGCGGCGTTTGGACTAAGCACGATCCTTTTCAAAAGGAAGAAGGCCATTTTAGGTACAATTATTTTAACGGATCGCTGTAACCTTTCCTGCAAACATTGTGCTGTCAACAATATTACAGCGGTGATCCATCCTTATCAGCAGATCATACGGGAAATGGAAATACTCTATGCCCAAGGAATACGGATATTGTTTTTCTGCGGCGGTGAAACCTTTCTCTGGTCGGATGCGGGAAAAAACATAAGTGATCTGGTAAATGAGGCGAAGGAGTTAGGGTTCTTACTGGTCAATGTGGTGACAAATGGCACATTCCCGATCGATTTGCCCCAAGCTGATTTAATATTGTTGAGTCTTGATGGCGCTAAGGAAAAGCATAATTTTATTAGGGGAGATACCTATGACACCATCCTTACTAATATTCGCCAGGCAACAGCCGCCAATATTTGCTTTTATATGGCCATCAACAAATACAATCAGGAGGATATTGCCGAGGTCTGTCAAAGAGCGAAGGAAGAGCAGAATGTTCGGGCAGTTTCTTTCAATTTTCACACGCCTTACCCTGGCACGGAAGATTTATCCCTAACCGTTGCCGAAAAGCAAAAATGTTGTGAGGAGATCGAGCGTTGTATAGAAGCGGGGTACCCTATATTTAATTTGAAAAGTGCCTTTCCCTATATCGTCAAAAACACCTTCCCCACTCCATGTCATCAATGTATTGTCATGGAAAACGGAAAACAGTCTATTTGCGGACGATGTATTGATATTCCTCACTTGTGTGAACAATGCGGGTACTTTTTTGCTGCGGAATACACCTTAGTCTTTCAAGGCAAAGTGAAGGTCATTATGGAGATGCTGAAAACCTATTTGAAATATATTTAGAAAAAGATGGAGTAGAGATGAGAAAGGTAACAGGGTTATGAAAATCGCGAAGGCAGCTAGAATATGGTTAACACGTTCCTTGAGACCATTTGAGTTTAAAAATGAATATGATCGTGAGCTCAATTATGCCAATGTCAAAAGCTTAGGCCTATATATCCATATCCCCTTTTGCAAAAGTATTTGTTCTTTTTGTCCTTATTGCAAGACCTTATATGCTGAAGAAACGGCTCGGGGTTATACCCAGGCTTTGCTTAAAGAGATTGAGCTGGTTGGCCAAAGTCTAAGGACGAAGAAAGAGGTAACAAGCCTGTACTTCGGCGGCGGCTCGCCCGCCTTAATAGCGGAGTATTTAGAAGAAATCATCACTAAGGTTAATCAATATTTTATCATCAAGGAAGGCATTGGCTTGGAATTACACCCCAGTGATGTGAATGTTGAGACCTTGGCCAAGATCAAAGCAGCGGGAGTAACCAAAGTTAGTATCGGCATTCAATCCTTTCAGCGGGAATACCTCTCGATGCTGGGACGCAAGGAAATAGGTCATCAGGCCATGTTTGCTGCTTTACGTAAGGTCTCCTTTGAAACTGTTTCTATGGACTTAATCTTTGCCATACCCGGCCAAACCGCCGCTAGCCTCAAAAAGGATATATCTTTTACTTTTGAAAATGGAGCTAATCACATAGCCATCTATCCTTTTGTCGACTTTTCTTTTTCCAGCAATAAAGTACCTCCCATGGCCGAAAAAGAGAAACGACAATTACTGGACAGTATTACGGAGTATTGCGAGAGCTGTGGTTATGTCCGTACCTCCATATGGACCTACGCCAAAGATCCTTCTATTAAATATTCCTCCATGACCAGAGACAACTTCTTAGGCTTTGGCTGCTCGGCAACGACTCTCCTAATGGATCAGTTTAAAGTGAATACTTTTTCTGTTGAAGATTATATAAAGCGATTAGAGCAAAAACAATTGCCAACTTCCTTGACCTGTCGATTTACACCAAGGCAAAGAATGATCTATTACCTTTTCTGGACAGCCTATACAACCAGGGTTGATCCCCAAGGATTTAGAGACTTCTTCGGAGTTTCCTTACACAGCAAGTACGGTTTTGAGTTGCTTCTATGTCGTAGCTTGGGTTTTGCCAAGAAAGAAAAGGGCGTCTATCGGATGACCACGAAAGGGGCATATTACTACCACTATTTTGAACAATTCTACACCCTGGCTTATATCGATAAAATGTGGGGTATTATGCGGGAAAAAGCCTTCCCGGATAGAATTGAATTATAAAGATAGGAAGTATTAGCATGCGAATTATTTCGGTTAAAGAAAACCCTGCATACATGAATCGTGCCATTAATTATTTCCAAAGCAAATGGGCAAGTGAGGAGAGTTTGGAGGTGTATGAGGACTGCATTGTAAACTGTATCTCATCGCCGAATCCATTGCCTCAATGGTATCTGTTAGAGAATAATGGAGAGATTATTGGCTGTGCCGGACTGGTCACTAATGATTTCATTAGTAGAATGGATTTATACCCATGGGTTTGTGCCTTGTATATTGAAGAAGCATACCGTGGTCATGATTATGGTTCATTGTTACTGGAGAAGGCAAAAAAAGATGCCAAAAGCGGTGGCTTTTCACATTTATATCTTAGTACGGACCATATTGGGTACTATGAAAAGTATGGATTTAGTTATATCGGACCGGGGTATCATCCTTGGGGGGCAAGTTCAAGAATCTATGGTCTTAGTGTAGAGTAAGTACTCCAATGTACGATTTAAGGCTTGGCGAATATTTACAATACTTGAATCTGGTGTGAGTAAAGGGGAGGCATAGAAATGGATTATGATATCAGACCTATCGAAATTGGTGATGGTAAAGGGATTAATGATTTAAGGCGTATGCCCGGTGTCTTTGAAAATATCTTAGGTATTCCCTCTGAACTGATCAAACGGAATGAAGATTTTATTGCCAATTTAGATGTTAATCAGCATCAGTTTGTTGCAGTTTCGAAACTTCAAGATGGTCAGGAAGTTATTATCGGAAGTGCGGGCTTAACCGTATATCCTAATCATCGCATGCGACATAGTGGTGCCATTGGCATAATGATTCATAAGGACTACCAAAATCAAGGTGTGGGTAGTGCCCTTCTGAGTAAGCTTATAGATATTGCGGATAATTGGTTAATGCTTGTCAGGATTGAATTGACGGTATTTGAAGATAATGCAAAAGCCATACACTTATATGAGAAGTTTGGCTTTGAAAAAGAAGGAATTAAGCGATTAGCGGCAATAAGAAACGGTAAATATGAAAACGAATATATGATGGCTAGAATAAATCCTGCTTTCAGAAAGTCCGCCATTCTACTAACATTGGATAGGAAGGTCCGGGGATAGGTGGATAGTGTATATAGATGGTCATTTTGGCGAGGTGATTTTGTGAAAAAGGCATTTAAATATATAGGTATTATCGTAGTTGCAATTGCCGGCTTATTTTTGAGTTTATACTTTAATCATGCTATTGGTACTCCTAAATCGAAGATTGAGAAGGATGCAAGAATTTCCCATAAAATTGATACTAGCTGGCAAGTGGCAAAAGCAACAACGGATACCATGTCTGCCATGCTTTTTTATGATGAGAACCATAGTGACTACACATTTTCAATCTATGAAAATAGAAAAGGGTTATCATTCGGCTACTTCTTCCGAAGCGGAGGTTCAACCAATGTGGAAAATGAAGGTATTGCTGAATACAAAGCAGAAGGTCGTCAGGAAAAGGCTTATCTTTCAATGAACAGGCAGCAGGCTGCAAAAATTGAAATTGACAATGGAAACACTATTAAAATCATTGACATTGATCATACAAAACCCTTTGCGGTTATTTTGCCTGTTGGCATCGGTGCAATAAAAATTTACGATAAAGACGGCAATGTGTTGCCAACAATCCCCCAAACATTATGAGTTAATGGGGTAATTCTATTGCAAGTAATACGCCTACCCATCCGGATTTATCCACTCTTTCAATAAAGCAACTCGAAAAAGAGCTTGCCCAATCAAGAAAGATCTAGAAAGTAATATTGCCGTTTCAATGCTCAGACACTCGAGATAATGCCTCGGCCTTCGAGGTTCTTTCCATCATGAACTGCGTAGGCTCCGGAAAGACCATCTTGACAGAGCATCACTCTAAATATTGCAGTTTTGCAATAAGGCGTGGTAAACTAACTAAGCGGGAATAAAGTTTTTTGTCAAAGGGGTTTAGCTTTATCTAAGAAAGGAAAAACAGCTATGAATAATTCCAAAAGCAAACTGTTTCTAACGATTTTTTGGATAGTGCTTCTTTTAGTTTTTTACTATTTTTCACTTGTTCCGATTAACCTTCAATCCCCCAGCTTTTGGGCCTTTTTAATTTGCGCTTTAGCCTTGGGGGCTGGTTTATTCCTTTTACATCAACTTTTTGTAGAAAGAAGATTCACCCTAACCAAGCATATTTCTTCCTATCTGATTGTAGCTACCCTCGTGGTCGCTATCCTAGGTGGAATTATGTTTATCTACTCCATGCCTATTTTCCATGCTAAGGCATATGCTAATCTTCTCGAAAAGAAAGAAGGGAATTTTGCCACCGATGTAACGGAAATACCTTTCACTCAAATTCCTACTGTGGATAGGGATACGGCATTAAGATTAGGGGATCGGAAAATGGGAGAAATTGTAGAGCTGGTCTCTCAATTCAACGTAGCTCCTGATTACACCCAGATTAATTATCAGGGAAAACCGGTACGGGTCTCTCCCTTGGAGTACGCCGGCTTCTTTAAATGGTTGAATAATACCAAAGAGGGTCTCCCCAGCTATATCATGGTGGATATGGTCAACGGGAAAGTCGATTTGGTGACTCCGCAGCAAAGTATCAAATACTCGGAGAGCGAACTGTTTTTTGAGAATGTAAGGAGATACCTAAGACTTCACTATCCTACTGCTATGTTCGGTGACTTTAGCTTTGAGGTGGATGAGCAAGGAACACCTTACTGGATTGTTTCTGTACGGGAAAATAGGATCGGACTTTTCGGTGGAACAGATATTAAGGAAGTAATTATGCTTAATGCTTCTACCGGAGAACACCATAAGTTAAAAGTGGCTGAGGTCCCTGAATGGGTAGATCGGGTCTATGATGCCGGAATCGTAGTCAATCAGGTCAATTATAATGGTCGTTACCAAAATGGCTTCCTTAACTCTATCATTGGGCAGAAGGGCGTTCTTGCTACCACAAAAGGGTATAACTACCTGGCTCTCAATGATGATGTCTATCTATATACAGGGATTACTTCAGTAGTTAGGGACGAATCCAATATCGGTTTTATCCTCGTCAATATGCGGACTAAGGAAACAACCTTTTACAGTATTCCTTCGGCTGAGGAATATTCAGCTATGGAAAGTGCCCAAGGGGCAGTTCAGGAAAAAGGCTATACTTCTACCTTCCCCCTTCTCCTTAATATCGAGGGAAACCCCACTTATTTTATGTCCTTGAAGGATGCGGCAGGGTTGATTAAGATGTATGCTTTGGTAGATGCCCAGGATTACCAAAAGGTTGTGACCGGAAACACTGTGGAGGAGACCTTCAATAAGTTTACCAACCGAACTGGAACGGTCACAGAAACGAAGCCTGAGGAGCCGAAAGAAGAATTCGACATTCAAGGGAAGATTACGGATATTCAAAGTGTGGTTATTGGTGGAAATACCTTCTACTATATGCTTCTGGAAGGCCAAGGGGATGTCTTTAGGGCCAATATAACAGTGTCGGAGAAACTGCCTTTCCTGAAAATCGGAGATGAGATCCAGGGTAAATTCGTCAAGGAATATCAAGGAGTTAATACGATAGTAAGGTTATCCTAATAGGCTTCGGTTTTTGTAACCTCCGGCAGACTTGTCGCTATCAATACGATGTAGCGTAGGAGAGCGAAGTCGTGCCCTTATGTGTCCGAAAGCTTAATTCTAAATAGCTTAATTAAGGAGCCGTGAGAAGCTTTGACTTACTCACGGCTTAAATATTGATTATTTCATCTCTATGACCACTAATTTTCCCCTCGTTCAGTTGGGTTATCATCGTTTCTGATAAGGAATTGGTTAAGACTCTTTCTCCCCTATGGCAATGACTTGAGTTTTTTTTACTTATTCCAAAAGGGATAGTTAAATCATTCATCTAAACTTCCTACTGATTTTTCCTTTGTCGTTTTATATTAACTTGCACTTTCCCTTTTGATCAGCTCATTGCCTACCCAAGCGGCAATTCCTCCTTTGATTAAATCTCCGGCAATAAAGGGCAGAAACCCAGTAGAGAGGACAAGGGCAACGGTAGTTGGTTTTTCTAATACGAAGTGCATTATGAAATAGAAATAGCTTAAACCAATCATATATAATACGATTATACCCGCAAGGACCGCAAAGACAGCGGAGAGAAGACCCTTGCGGTTGTATATTTTGCCGACTACATAAACTGCCCCTATGTCACCTAGAAGGTAACCAAAGGAAGGCTTTAATACATAACCGATACCCCCAAAGGGAGCACTGGCAAAGACGGGTAAGCCCATTAAGCCTAGAAAAACGTAGACCACCATGGCTAGACTTCCGTATCTCGGACCAAGGATTAGTCCGGTAAGCATGACAAAGAGGGGCAGCACACTGAAGGGAACTAAGGCAGGGGAGGCCCAGCGCATAATCATCCCGGCTAAGCAGAGTAGAGCCGCCATAGCAGCAGTTTTGGCCAGATTTTTTGTTTCCATTGCATACATCCTTTCTTTTGGGGTAAGGTGCCTCCGGAGAAGTATTATGACCTTGGCTGCTTTTACTAAGGCAAGCTACTGTAAAGATTGAGCGGTCGGGATGAGGCAAGTAAAACCCCTGATCATAAGAGTTTATTGTAAACCAATGTAGTGAATTATAGTTTACAATATGCTATGATATCTAACAAGAGAAATTTTAGCTATTTATAAAGTATAAGTATGCAGGCTAGGGGCAACCAGGTTTCGCCTGCGCCAAGGAACAAGTGCTTGGGGTGTATGATGGGATGACAATGGAATTATGGGGCAGAAATATTAGCCATAGAGTTATCAATAATATTACTTTTTCTCTCCGTCAGGGGGAAGTGGTTGCCCTGATGGGGCCAAACGGGGCCGGGAAATCCACTTTAGCCCGGATCATAGCCGGCTTAATTGAACCTGAGGAGGGGGAGCTTGGCTTTGTAGAGGATGGAATAGAAAAGCCTTGGCAGGAAGTAAAACATTGGCAGCAAATTGGGATTATCGGGCAACACCCCAGGCGGCAAACTATTGGCGCAACAGTGGCGGAAGAATTAGGCTTCGGGCTTTTGAATTTAGGATATGAAGTAAAAAAGGTGCAGGAAATGGTTAAGGAAATAGCCCATGACATGGGGCTAGGGGATAAGCTTAACCAATCACCCGCCACCCTTTCCGGCGGCGAGAGGCAAAGACTTGTTTTTGCGGCCATCCTAGCTCTTAAACCCTCCTTTCTCATCTTGGATGAAGCTCTAAGTATGCTTGACGAAAGATCAGAAGAAGCTTGCCTCGCGCAATTGAATATTGAGGGAAAAGGGATCGGACAGCTTTGGATTACCCATGACCCTCAGCTAGCAGTCAAAACTGATCGCCTCTGGGTTATGAGTGAAGGAAAACTTATTGATGCCGGGTTACCCCAGGATGCCCTTAAGGATGAAAAGTTTTGCGAAAAATTTTCAATTCGGCCTATCCTTAGGTCAATTGATTTAAAAAATAATAATTCCCAAGAGGGAACTTGGGATAAATATATTAGGCTGCAAACTCTGCGGCAGGTGGGGGGGAATATCAAAGCCGGTAGTAATATGAAAGAGGATACGAAAATTAGTACTACCGCAGATTTATGTCAAGCCACTAATCTTTATCTTGAGCAAGGTGCCCTTCTTCAGTGGGAAGAGGCTAGATACTCCTCCCGATTACAGCTTACCGAGCAAATCAAAGCTAAGAACTTCTTGGCCATCCTTGGGCCATCAGGAGCGGGAAAATCCACTCTACTTGAGAGTGCGATTGCTTTGCTTAAACCCAGGTCAGGCAAATATCTCGCTTTTGGTCAGGATGTTACCAATGAAAACGCTGAGCTTAGACAGAAAATCAGGTTGATCCTCCAAGAGCCTGGGGAGTATTTTATCGGCAGTACTGTGGCTGACGAAGTCTTCTACCTCCAAAGCAAGAAGGAGAGGCAAGTCAAGGCCGGTCTTAATTTTGATTATTTGGAAGTATTCGGAATACCTCGCAAGCGGGCCGCTGCTTACCCCGAGCATTTGAGCGGGGGAGAGCGTCAACGGGTCGCATTGGCAGCAGCCTTGGAATCCTTACCGGAAGTGCTTTTGCTGGATGAGCCATTATTGGGACTGGATGCCGAAGGATGGACTATGTTCCGGGGCTTGCTCAGGGAATTAAAGAGGAAGCTGACCATAATTTATGTTACCCATGATTTGTCGGAGGTCCGGGATATGGCTGATGAAGTGTGGCTAATTGAAGAAGGGAAAGTTTCCTTTAAGTGTTTGGGTACGGATATTGATCGACATGAGGGACGTTTGAAGGAGGCCGGTGTGCGTTGCTAGGAGGAGAACTATATTTATCGGGAAATAGTTCTTTGCATAGAGCAGACCCCCGACTCAAAATCGGAGGTCTGGTAGGGCTGGGGTTTTTGATGACCACGGTGGAAGTTGGGGGGTTACTGGTTTTAACAGGCGGCTTTCTGATGCTGCTTTGGGCCAGCCGTATACCTTTTAAAGCCATGGGAGCAGTGTTCAAAGCCTCTATCATCTTAGGCTGCTTTTATACACTTTTGCTGGGATGGAGCTGGAGTGACAGTTGGCATTTTTGGGCGGGGACCTGGTCCTTAGCAGGAGCGATTCAGGGACTAATTATGGGCTGGAGGATTCTGCTTGTCTTTCTTTTGACCCGTATTTTTACGGCGGTTACTTTGCCCACGGAACAAGGGTTTGGCATTGCTTACTTTTTCACCCCATTTAATCGGTTCAGTAAAAAGGCGGCGGATTTTGCCCTTTTAATTACCTTAACCTTACGTTTTATTCCCTTACTAATTGAAGAAGCAGGCTTGCTTTACAAAGCTCGCTTGGCTAAAGGGAGTTTGCCTTCAAGTTGGATAAAAAAAGTTAAGGAGCTAGCCGGCCTTTTGCTTCCCCTACTCCGTATTACCCTGCGCCGAGCTGAAGAGCTGGCGGAAAATCTCGTGGCCAGGGGGTATGTTTCCGGGGGGTATAGGGTCTTGGGAGCGAAGGAATGGGAACGGGAGGATACCTGGGGCGCAGCTCTCCTTTTATTATGGGGAATCACCGCCTTAGTGGCGGATGGATGGGTCAGTCTACAGTTCTTCGTGTAAAATGCAGGAAAATAAAGAGGAAATAGGCAGTATGTAGAGAATAAAGTTGAAAAGTAGAAATGGTTACTTAGCGCGAAAGAGAAAGTTCTATTAATGGAAGGAGGAGTGCATATCCCTGAAGGTGAATATTTTTGGCGTGTCAAGGATACCGTTGGTTTTATAATAGCGTTTGTGGTTTTCCTATTTTTACTATTTGGGCCAATTTTTGGAATGGATTTAGTCAACCTGTATTATTCAATTACAGCCGAAGAAGTCCTTGAGCAATATGAATCATATCTTGATAGATACAAGACTATGAATTTGAATGATACTATCAGTGTAGGGGATAAGAATTTTGTATTTCGTGAAAATGTCTTATATAGGATTAACGATAATCAAGAGATAGAAATTGGCGATTTGAAGCTTAATATTGTTCGAAACATTATTAGTGGAGATACGATTCCAAGGTATACATTTAAGGATAATGGGGAGTTCTATTACATCTCCGGGGATAAGTTATACCGAATAGATGATAAACTCATATTGGTGACTCAACTTAAGGAATATCCCGAAGGATTTTATCTTAGCAGTGGAAACCTCTTTTATGCATATGGTTGGGAAAAGAAATTAACCAGTGGCAGTTTAGGAGGGCCAATTGGTAAGAGATATAAGAAATACCAATACGAAGCATTAAATTTAACAACATTGGAGTCTATTGAAATATCTAAAACTAAGTACTTAAATTCGAGACCAAGCTCGTAGAGTAAGGGGCTGCCGTCCTTGGTTGGGGGACGCTTCGGGGAGGGTTCAGATCAATGAACAAAATACAAATATCCATTTGGCTTATAATTTGCTTTGGCGAGGAAAGGGAGAAAGCTGGCTCATGATAAAGAAATCGGGGGTAAAGAATAGTGGATGATTTAGTTAAGATTGAGAAGGCTAAAGAAATATTGCTTAAGATAGCAAAAGGGATTGATCCGATAACCGGAGCTAATATTGATGAAGACAATTTCCTCAACGACCCTAGAATAATCCGCTGTTTTTACTTCGTTAGTGAAATACTTGACAATGTAACGAAGGGCGTTTATAGTTCTAATCGAGAAAAGCTGACGGAATTTGTTATTACACCTGAACAAAAACAGATGGTTAAGTTTCCAGAGGATAAAATTGGGGTCAACGAATTTTCCAAATGTGTTAACTCCTGCTTAGATCTGAGTAAAAGTAAACGGCTTACCGGAGTAGAGCTAAACAAAAAGCTAAAGGCTCTGGGAATATTAGGGGAGGAAAAGTTAGAGACGGGAAAGACACGTACGACTCTTAATGAGAATTCTGCAGACTTCGGGTTTGAAGCTGAGCGGAGAACTTATAATGGTAACGAATACGAAATGGTAGTAATTAATAATAAGGGCAAGCAATACTTGTTGGAAAATATCGAATCCATTATGGCAGCGAAAATAGAGAGTTAAAACGGATATTTACTAAAGAGAAAAGAGGAGCAGTGGCAATGAAGGGGAAAAGCAGTGTTGTTTTGTTAATTTTTGTATTAATCTTATCTTTATCCGGTTGTACAGGTTCCAGCTACCCGGAAAATGTGATCGCAGTCGTTAATAAAGAAACAATTACCGAAGCGGACATCGCGGAGGTATTAAAGGAGAGAGAACTAAGTATCGAAATATTTGGGATGTTGCAAGAAGTAAACGGTGAAAAGGACGGCACTTCCCCAAAAGAGGCCATGCTCCAATCGTTCGGAATTAAAGAAGAAGAAATGAGTCAGGCTGAGAAAAGGTTTTTTGATGATGTAGAACGCACCTCAACCAAGACGTTAAATAAGAATGAAGCGCTTAATATCTTACTTACCGAGGAGATCCTCTACCAAGAAGCGGTAAAACAAGGTCATAGCATGCCTAGCGAAAGAGCGAAACAAGTTCTTGAAGAAAGTAAAAAAGTAAATATGGACATGTTGGCTCAAGATGAAGAAGTATTCAAAGAATACAATAATCTTGTCGAAAAAGCCGCACCGATCTATCAGAAATATGGTTTTGCTTCTGAGGATGATTATTTGAACCAGCGCCTTGATAAAACTGCCCGGTCCATGACGGTTAATTCCATGAACCATATCTTTGATGTAGTTGTGGCGGATAAATTACCCGGACAGGACCCCCGGCAAATAGAACTTGCTAATGCCTGGACAGATTATGGTGAATTTCTTTTGAGCAAAGCTAAAGTAAAAATACTCAAACCGGAATACAGCATTGTACATTACGGGGAATCCTGGAGTCAGGGTAAACTAAAATTAGCTGCACAAACTGAAAAATAAATTGCGCCGACTAAGGGGTGTGGATTATGAATGTCCTAATTTTCGGTGGAACAGGTTTTTTAGGAGGGCACCTAACTAAGGAGTTACTGTCTAAGGGATATCAGGTAGCTATTGTCACCAGAAATCGATCAACTACGAAAAATAAGTTTAGCAGCAACGTTGAAATAATTGAGTGGGATAACCTTTCTCCACTACCCTCATCCAATCAATTGAGGAAAATTGATGCAGTTATTAATTTAGCGGGAGAGTCTATCGGCAACCGTCGCTGGTCGAGCTCGGTGAAGATGGAGATTTTGAATAGCAGGATTAATACCACTCGGTTTATTGTTAATGCAATAAATGAGGGAATCTTAGAACCTAAACTACTGATCAATGCTTCGGCAGTGGGATATTATGGTCCTCGGCATGATGAAATGGTAATTGAGAGTGAGGAGCCGGGGCAAGATTTTCTAGCTGAAGTTTGCCGGAATTGGGAAAGGGAAGCTTATAAGGTTAAAAGTGAATTGACCAGAGTTGTAACTATACGGACAGGAGTGGTGTTGGGCAGCCAAGGTGCACTTACAAGGATGGTAACGCCTTTTAAACTATATGTCGGTGGTCCGTTGGGTAATGGAAATCAATGGCTGTCGTGGATCCACATTCAAGACCTGATCAGCATCTTCAGATTCATTATTGAACATAATGAAGTGATTGGTCCAGTAAATGGAACAGCCCCTCATCCTGAAAGGATGAGGGACTTTGCAAAAATTTTAGGGAAGGTTTTAAAAAGACCTGCGTGGTTTCCGGTTCCCGAATTTATATTGAAACTGGTGCTGGGCCAAATGTCTGAAATGTTACTGCACGGTCAAAGAGCTATTCCGCAGAAAATTCTTGATGCCGGTTTTAGGTTTGAGTTTTCCGATCTAACTTCTGCATTAGAGGATATTATTGGAGAAGGAAAACTAAAGGACAATAAAGGGGTTTGAAAGGGCGCAGAAAAATGGAAATTATCTTCTTCATTTTCTTACTAATAGGCATATTCTTCATTATTGGCGTGTTAGACTATATGAAAAAGTCACTTCGGCAAAGGGAAGACCAAATTGCTCAAATGGATCGTTTTATTGAGCTGTATAAAACTGCCAATGGATTAAATCCGGTGGGTAAAAATAATGAAACGGATAATTAGAGATATTGTCTATGGGGGTATCGAGTAGGATAACTAGATTAACTTTTCCAGATAAAAACAAAAGTCCAAGGGTCACCTTTAATAGGGTGCTCTTGGACTTAAATTATTATGTCAGCTTCAAGTTAAATGAGCAACCCAAATAACTCGGGATTATCGTTGATTCGGGTGTATTGGAAACCCTTCTTATCCATATTTTCGATAAGGGCCTGATAATCTTCTTTGCGAGAAAGCTCAATACCGATGAGGGTTGGGCCTTTTTCTTTGTTGTTGGATTTGATGTATTCAAAACGGGCAATATCATCATTAGGACCTAAAACATCAACTACGAATTCCTTCAGGGCACCGGGTCTTTGGGGGAAGTTGACGATGAAGTAATGCTTTAGCCCTTGATCCAGCAGCGAACGCTCTTTGATTTCCGGGGTTCTTTCAATATCATTATTGCCGCCGCTGATGATGCAGACAACATTTTTGCCTTTGATTTTGTCCTGATAAGCATCAAGTGCCGCGATAGGCAGGGCACCGGCCGGTTCAACCACGATGGCACTATCGTTATACATTTCCAGGATTGTGGTGCAAACCTTTCCTTCCGAGACCACAATAATATCATCTATCACTTCTTGGCAGATTTCAAAGGTCAAATCCCCAACCCGTTTGACAGCGGTACCATCGACAAAGCTATCGATATTTCCTAAGGTGACTACTTCATTTTGTTTTAGGGCAGCCTTCATGGAGGCCGCACCGGTAGCCTCTACACCGATGATCCGGGTCTTAGGACTTAGGCTTTTCATAGCGGTTCCCACACCGGACATCAGGCCGCCCCCGCCAATCCCTCCGAGCACAAAATCCACCGACCCTTCCATGTCATTGAGGATTTCCATGGCAATAGTACCTTGACCGGCAATGACCAGAGGATCGTCAAAGGGGTGAACAAAAGTTTTGTTGGCTTCTTCACAATGAGCTTTTGCTTGATTAAAGGCATCATCGAAGGTATCACCGGTTTGGATTACTTCAACGAATTCTCCACCGAAACGCTTAATGGAGGAAATCTTTTGCTTTGGTGTGGTAGAAGGGACATAGATGCTTCCTTTAATACCCAGTGCTTTGCAGGAATAGGCAACCCCTTGGGCGTGATTGCCTGCACTGGCACATACAACCCCATTGCTTAAACGCTCTCGGGGAATACTATGGACCATATTATAAGCACCCCGGAGCTTGAAGGAACGGACCACTTGCAGATCCTCGCGCTTTAAGAAAACATTGCATTGGAATTTCTCTGAGAGAAGGTCATGGCGATACAAAGGTGTCTTATTAATAACTCCTTTCAAAGCTTGCCCGGCTTTGATGATATCCTCTAAAGCTACTTTTCCCATTAACAATTTAACCCCTTTCCGCATTCCCACGGTTTGTCAGAATCACTTTATCTATTTCTTAACCGCCGTATAATTAAACAAGAAGTTTTTTTGCTTAACAAAAACTAATGTGATTGAACGAGACTTCCTTCAGTGGGGGATCGCCCCCCGCTGAAGGTTAGTCGAGTCCATACTGGACTTAACCGCCCTTTGGCACTCGCCGCCTATAGAGGCGGGTGTCTTAGGGCGGATTAGTTCAGTGATAAATACCACGTAATAGTTTATCTATCCATGATACTCTTGCTTTTTTAGGAAGTCAACCGGCCTTTTTCTATATTTTCAAAGGGCAAGCCTAGTTAATTTTGTGCACCATTCAAAGACGGTGAAATTTATGCTACAATTTACTCAGATGGGTTAGGTTTTGTTTTCGTTTGCCAAGCAGGGCCTAAAATTCTATTAGTAATCAGTTTATCATGGCTGGAGCAGTCTTAACTCTTAAGTCGCCAAATGAAGGGGGTTCTTCAATGCCTTGGTTATATCGAATCATGTGGTCTCTAGCGATCGTCTTTTTCATACTGGCCATCGTAGTTTTCTCCGTCTGGGCCGTGCTTATCGGAGCGGTATTATATGCCATTTACCGTCTATATCTCTATTTTGTCCACAAAAACGGACTCGGTTCTAAAGGAAAGGCTGGACAAAGCGGACGGGTTTTTTACAAGGTGTATACTAATTACGGCGGAACCGCCCAACCCCGGGATAACAATTCTTCGAAGGGCTACGGTAATGGAGAAATAATCGATATGCCGGTGGAGGAAGTCACGTCCGGTTTAAATAATTTTGATCCTAAGGATTAGTGTAGTTATTAAGAGAGCGATAATAATAACAGCGTGTCGTGACCTGGGTCACGACACTTTTTTTTACAATCAGGTACCCTTAGCTTAAGAATAAGGGGGAATCGATATGAGTAATGATCTACTAAAGGAACAGCATAAGACTATTCGCCGGGAGATTATGGAGATTGAACAGGCTATGAGCAAAGGAAATATCGATGATCAGGCCTTTGATCTCGCTTTAAAAATCGGCAAATTATCCGGTATCCTGGTTCTTCACTTAAAATCCGAAGATAATTATCTCTATCCACAATTAAAAAGCTCGAAGGATGAAGCTTTGCGAAAGACAGCAGATCAACTCAATCTGGAAATGGGTTCTTTAGCCGCTGAGTTCATGAAGTACAAAAGTACATATATGTCGGCACCTAAGATTAAAGCCAATAACCTAAAGTTTGTTGAAGACACCAAAAAGATTATTACGGCCTTAAAAAATCGCTTGGATCAAGAGGACCAAAGGATCTACCTATACATTTAGCCAACTAGATTCCAGCCAAGGGCAAAGAGGTGAGAGTAACTCAGTGGTTGCACAGATACTGAAGACCGGATGTGTCTTTATTGATAACCGGGGAGTGATTTGCTCCATTGATGCGGAAGTTGCTCAACTGCTCCACGTAGAATCATCAGAGGCTTTAGGACGCCGCCTGACTGAGATCTTTCCCCATACTCGTCTTCTCGAAGTTCTGGTGAATCAACAGCTTTTATTAACTGAGCAAGTTATTAACCAACGGAAATTACGCTTGGGATATTTCCCGGTGAAAACTACCCAGGGTTTTTCCGGAGTATTAATGGTTGTTGAACCTTTGACCGGGGATCCTTCGGACAATCAGGAAAATCAAGCATTAATCGATCTCTATGAAGGGATCCTGGCGGAGTTACCCTTAGGCCTTGCCGTGGTCAACCGGCAGGGCCGTGTGGTGTTTATGAATACTTGCTACAGCAAACTGGTAGGTTGTTCTCCGGAAAATTCTTTGGGCCTACCCCTGGAAAAAAAGGTTCCTTTTTCGAGGATCTCCGAGATTTTGCGGACCGGAAAACCCCGACTACAGATCGATATTGAGTATCAGGGCAAGGTTTTCCTTTTATCTGAGTCCCCTATATTTTCTCAAAACCAAGTTATTGGCGGGATTAGCAAAGTTCTCTCCCGAGAGCAGGTTGAGGGCCAAGATTTCCGTTCCCTCACCCAGCGGGTCCAAGTGTTGGAGAACAAGCTTCTTTTTTATAAGGGGGAACTCTTTGAGCTGCGCAATCAGCGGTCTCCCTTGGACGAAATTCAAGGGCAAAGCACGGAAATGCTCAGGTTAAAACAAGTGGTCCAAAGAGTAGCTTTCCACGATGCCAATGTCTTGATTACCGGCGAGAGCGGCACGGGAAAGGGACTGGTGGCCCATACCATTCATCAGCTCAGCCCGCGTAAGGAAGAGCCTTTTATTAAGATCAATTGTGCGGCGATCCCGGAAAATCTTTTGGAATCGGAGTTATTTGGTTATGAAGAAGGAGCTTTTACCGGTGCCTTAAAAGGCGGCAAGCCTGGTAAGTTTGAATTGGCCCAAGGGGGAACGATTTTCCTTGATGAGATTGGGGATATGCCTTTAGCCATGCAGGCGAAAATTTTACGGGTCCTGCAGGAGAAATCTTTTGAGCGGATTGGGGGAAGTAAGACCCTCACTGTGGATGTGCGCATAATTGCCGCAACTCATCGGGATTTAATGAAGCTGATTGAGGATGGACAATTTCGCCTCGATCTCTATTACCGGATCGCGGTGATTAGTTTGGAGTTGCCTCCTTTGCGGGAACGCCCTATGGACATTAAGCCATTAACCTCCGAAATTATTCAAAAGCTGCAGGTAAAGTATGGTAGGCATATTCAAGGACTTACCCCAAGGGCGGAAAAAGTTCTCGGTAATTATGCTTGGCCAGGTAATGTGCGGGAATTGGAAAACGTGATTGAATATGCTTTTAATTTTTTAGAGTCCGGGGAAGAAAAGGTGGATGAATCCCATCTGCCGTCACATCTTCTGCAGCCTTCCTTCTTTGCTAAAGAGGAGCGAGCTTCAAGGGGCCCAGCACCAAAGCTTAACGATGCTCTTCCGGTTATTATTTCCTTAGAGGACGCAGTGGCTAAGGCGGAAATCGAAGCAATCCTCCGGGCTTTGGAGCTTACCCAAGGAAATAAGCAGGCTGCTGCCCGCGTCCTCGGCATCCATGTTTCCGGACTTTATCAAAAGCTAAAAAAGTATGCTGATTATATCCAGGTCCAATGACTTAATGCAAATCCTCAAAATAGTTTTGACTTTAAGGAGAGCCTAAGGCTGATGAGTAAACTTAGAGATGTTATCGATAAATTGAAAGATAGTTCATCCCTGGATTCTAATCCCCCTGTACCGGTGGATGAATGGATTTATTCTACTTGCGGGTATTGTTCCGTAGGCTGTGGTCTTTATATCGGAGTCAAAAATGGGCAAGCGGTGACTGTGGTCAGCAATCTTGATTCTCCTGTCAACTGGGGAAGGCTCTGTGTCAAAGGGCTTTATGAATGGAAGTTCCTTCACCATCCTGAACGGGCCACCACCCCCATGATTCGTAAAAATGGACAGTTGGAACCTGTTTCTTGGGAAGAGGCCTATGCAATGCTGACAGGCAAGATTAAGCAGATTTGCCGGGAGCAGGGACCGGAGGCTTTGGGAATATATCACACCGGACAGCTTCAATTAGAAGAATATTATGCTTTGGGAAAACTGGCTAAGGGAGTAATCGGGACCCCCAATCTCGATTCTAATACCCGTTTGTGCATGGCCTCAGCGGTCAAAGGGTATATTCGCTCGTTTGGCACCGATGGGCCGCCCGGCTGTTATGAAGATGTGGACCAGGCGGAGGTGCTTTTTATCATTGGAGCTAACCCTGCGGAGATGTATCCTCAGCTTTGGCAACGGATACTACATAGGCGCGAAGAAAAGGGAACGAAGATAATTGTAGCAGATCCCCGGGCTACCCTGCCTGCGCAATTAGCCAATATTCATTTGCGCCTGGGACCGGGAACCAATGTGGCTTTACTTAACGCCATGATCCATGTCCTGATCCGGGAAAAACTACTGGATGAGGAAATGATTCAAGAGCATACGATAGGGTTTGCCGAGGTTGAAAATCTGGTCAAAGGTTATCCCCCGGAGCGCGGGGAGGAGTTAACGGGAGTTCCTGCCGAGTTGATCGAAGAGGCTGCACTGCTCTTTGGCAGAGCAGCCACAGGGGTGACGCTTTTTTGCCAAGGGGTTAATCAGAGTATGTCTGCCACCGGTACAGCTACCCTCATTAATACTTTGCATCTGATTACCGGCAAGATTGGCAAGCCCGGATGTGCACCTTTTTCTTTAACCGGTCAGGCTTCAGCTATGAGCAACCGGGATGTGGGGGGCAGTGCCTCTTTACCGGGATTTAGAAATCCTGCCAATCCTCAGCATCGCCAGGAAGTAGCTGAAGTCTGGGGGCTGGAGGCGGAAAGGATTCCTAAGCAAACGAATGATATTATGCAGATGATGGAGCAGATTGATTCCGGGAAAATGGATTTACTCTGGGTCATCGGCACTAATCCGGCGGTATCCCTTCCGGACCAAAAGACAGTCAGGGAACGGCTGGACCGGGTTTTTCTTGTGGTGCAGGATGTTTATTACCCCATGGAAACGGCTTGTTACGCCGATATTTTTCTCCCTGCGGCGCAATGGGGAGAAAAGACCGGTACCTATACCAATCTCGAGCGGCGCGTAAATATTGGTTATCAAGCTGTGAAGCCGCCGGGGGAGGCCAAATCCGACCTGGTAATTTTCCAAGAGGTGGCTCATGGCCTTGGTGCAGCGGAGGCTTTTGCCTGGCAAGGACCCGAAGAGGTCTTTAATGAATGGAAGAAGCTTTCCCGGGGAAGGCCTAATGATATGTCCGGAATGACCTATGAGCGGCTGGAAAAGGAATGGGGAATCCGCTGGCCTTGTCCGACTCTCAATCATCCCGGTACGGAGCGGTTGTATACCCAGAGAGTTTTTAATACTGCAGAGCAAATGGCTCAGGAGTACGGTGAATTTGTTCAGGCGGAAGGCCGAGCCAAGCTTTGGGCGATTCCTTATGTTCCGCCGCCGGAGGTACCTGATAAGGAATATCCTTTTTGGCTTAATACCGGCTCTATCCTTGAGCATTATCATACCCGTACGAAAACTAAGCGCATCCCGGAGCTTGTTATTACTGCCCCCGAAGGATTTGCCGTAGTTCATCCGGATGATGCCGAACAGCTTTGTCTTCAAAACGGGGAAAGGGTACGAATAGTTTCCCGGCGGGGCTGGATTCAGGTTCCTGCCCAAATCAGCGATATAGTAAGCCCCGGGCAAGTGTTTGTGCCTTATCACTTTGGGGATCTCGACCCGGGAGAAGAGCATTTAAA
>NZ_CEVWNY010000029.1:0-29723 GCF_982384815.1 Desulfitobacterium sp.
CTGGTGCTCCATGATCATGACAAATGTATCGGTTGCCGTCTTTGCACATGGTCCTGCCCTTACGGTGCTCCCCAATACAAAGAGGAAGAAGGTAAAGTGGGCAAATGTGATGGGTGTGCCGATTTACTGGCCAAAGGGGAAAACCCTGCCTGTGTAGATGCCTGCGTCATGCGCTGTCTTGAATTTGGTGAGGTTGAAGCACTGCGGCAGAAATATGGCAAAAATGCCGATGCCAAAGGATTACCTTCTTCAACCACCACCAATCCGAATATTGTTATTAATGCAAAGCAAATCTAACCTTTGGTAAAGGAGGTACAACTATGATATTCGCAGAAGAATGGCCGCTAATGACCTTTACTTTGTTAAGTCAGCTGGCTATAGGCATGTTTATCGTCCTCATGCTTGTCAAAGCCGGCATCGGGAACCAAGATGCTCAGGCTTCCAAAGCCGTAAGCTTTGGCTTTACAGCTGTTGGCCCCATTACACTCCTCGCCTTGCTCTTCTCCGTATTCCATCTTGGTGATCCCATGGGAGCTCCCCGCTCGATCTTTAATCTCGGCTCCTCTTGGTTAAGTCGGGAGATCCTAACCGCCGGCGGCTTCCTCGTCCTCTGGTTCGTTTTCTGGTGGCTGGCGCGTAAAGGTAAAGAAAGCACTGCTTTAGGCTGGGTTACGGCCCTAATGGGATTAGCAGCCGTTTTCAGTATGGCCAGCATTTACAGCTCCTCCATCCGTCCGGCTTGGGATAGCTTCAACACCTATATTGCCTTTTACGGAACAACCTTGGCGATGGGTGTTTTAGGTGCCGCCGCCGTCATTATTTTTAACCTCAAAGGCACATCACCGGCTAGTTTGACCAAAAGCTTGAAGAACCTTGCTTATCTGGGTCTTGCCGCAGTTATCCTGCCTCTGGCCTATCTGCCTGTTTTTATCTCCGGCCTGAACGGTGGAGGAGCAGCGGCAGAAGCTTCAGCTCAGATCTTGACAGGAAGCATGGGTATGCTGGTCGGCAGCGGGATTCTTTCTCTTGCCGGAGTCGGCTTGCTGCTGGTTGCCCTTAATAAAGGAGTAAAGGAAAAAACTCTTTCCACAGGCACCGTCTATCTGGCCTTAGCCCTCGTCATTGCCGGAGAATTCCTTGGCCGTTATCTCTTCTACGCTATGGGAGTTTCTCCAGTCATCGGCATCTAAGCAGTATTTTCCAATTCTATAATGTTATTAAGAAGGGACTTTTGAGTGTTAAGCTCGGAAGTCTATTCTTATTTACTCCGGAAAAAGACCCTATACCTTAGCTTCTTTAACAGGAGCGAAGGCATTTTGACGCAGGAGCAATAATACTTGCCTACTTTTTATTATTTAAGAAGGTATCTGGAAAGGCTTTGTTGAAATATATTATTTAAGCAAAGAGCGCAATTTATTTAAAAATACCTATTGACATTTAGAATAATTCTAATATAATAATAAACGTAGAGAGCAACAAAACTTAGCTCAAAAAATTAATAATGATTAAATATAAAGGAGAGATTTGTAAGATGAAAAAGTTTGTTTGTTCAGTTTGCGGTTACATTTATGAGGGGAACGAAGCTCCTGAAAAATGCCCACAATGTAAGGTTGGCAAAGAAAAATTTGTTGAGCAAACCAATACCGAAAGAGTTTGGGCTGATGAGCATAGAATCGGCGTTGCCGAAGGCGTTGATCCGGAAGTAGTTGAAGGTTTAAGAGCAAACTTTATGGGCGAGTGCACAGAAGTAGGTATGTACCTGGCCATGAGCCGCCAAGCTGATCGCGAAGGCTATCCGGAGGTTGCCGAGGCGTACAAACGGATTGCTTTTGAAGAGGCCGAGCATGCCGCTAAGTTTGCTGAACTCTTAGGAGAAGTCGTTGCAGCCGATACTAAGAAGAATTTAGAAATGAGAGTGGAAGCTGAATATGGCGCAACTCAAGGTAAGAAAGACCTCGCTACTTTAGCTAAAAAACTTAACCTCGATGCAATCCATGATACCGTTCATGAAATGTGCAAAGACGAAGCCCGTCACGGCAAAGCATTCTTAGGGCTCCTGAACCGTTACTTTAAATAAGCAATACTAATTCATTAAGTCTACTCGATAAAAATGACAAGGGTGTTTTGCCCCCTTGTCATTTTTATTTGCCTTTTTTAGTCATTGCCAAATAAAAATTGCATATATTATGAAACGATCTTTTAAATATTAAAATTAAAAAAATAAAAATAGTTCAGAAGGAAATTTTATTGTTTTGGCTAATCAGTACTATAAGGTTGGTTCATAAGGGACACCTCATTGGCATTGCCATATTCAATACCGCCGAGGAGGAATTGAAAATGCAGCGGGATATTCAAGAAGTTAGACTCATAGCGATACTCAATCTTCTTAATCAGCTAAGTGATAAGAACTCCCTTGAAGAATATTTGGATGGAGTAATCGATTTTCTCAGCGGCTGGACAGGGTGTGAGAATATCGGTATTAGAGTGCTCAGAGAGGCCGGTCTGGCACCTTATGTGGTCTCCAGAGGATTTGATGAGGATTTTATCTCTTCTGAAAGTTGCGTTTCCGTGGATAAAGATGAGTGTGTTTGCTTAAGGGTGCTAAAACAAGAGTTTAATAGTGAGGATCAAGAACATATCTATGACTCAGGTACATACTATGCCCCCGATTTTCTTCATTATCTAGCTGATCTCGATAATGAGCAATTACGCAGCTTCCGGGGCGTTTGCGCCAATAAATATTATAAGAGTTTAGCTGTTATCCCTTTACAACATCAGGATAAAGTAGTCGGGGTTATCCATATTGCCGATCCCAAAGCAGGGGCGATTTCTCAGGACGGAATTAAGTTCATCGAAAATATCCGCCCCCTGGTAGCAGAGGCTATTTATCGTCATAACCTGGAAAGGGTCTTGGAGAAGACCGTTCGTCGTTATGAGGCGGAGGAAATGGTAATCCGCAAGCTCAAATTTGAAGAGCGCCTCGCCAATATTTCCGCCCGCTTTAACACACAAGAGGACTTCAAAAAGGCAGCCGAAGAATCTCTCCAAGATATCTTAAAGCTATTTAAGGCTGATTATGTCTGCCTCCATCTTGGTAAGAATCTAAAAGAATATGTAAGGGCTGCCGAAATTCGGCAGAAATATGATAAATGTCCTATTCCTGAAGTCACCTTTACAGCATTAAGGCCATGCTTAGAAAAGGGAATAATATTTTGCCGAAAGGCCCCTTACACCGAATTTCTTGAAATAGATAATTTTTTAAATGATGTTTTTAAAAAAGATTCCATAATTACTTTACCCTTGAATTTTAAAGGTGCTTTGTTGGGAACCTTGAATATTGCGAATATCTCCTCAGGCGGAATTCCCTTTAAAGAAATTTTAAACCCTTTAAAGCTGGTTACGGAAACCTTCGCAAACGCCGTAGAACAGGGAAGGATTCAGCAAAAACTAATTTGGTCGGAGAATCGTTATCGAACTATCTTTAATCATTCCGGAAGTGGCTTGTTAATTATTGATGAAGATTTAAAAGTCCTCCTTTCCAATCCCCAAGCTCAGAAGATTTTTGAACTTCCACGCGAGGAATTGGACCATGTTGCTAATTTAGCAGAGTTTCTCCCGGCTGGTGAAGTGGAACGCTTGCAGGAGTATAACCGCAAGCGGCTTTTGAATCAGCAAGATGTACCACATCAATTTGAAGTAGAGTTTAAAGACAGCAAGGGTTATCAAAAAAATGTAATCGCTGCAGCGGTTGTAATTCCGCAAACAACCCAGACTGTCTTGTCCATTATTGATATTACCGAATGGAAGAAGGCTGAAGCGGAGCTAAAATATCTGAGTTTTCATGATCGCTTAACGGGATTATATAATCGGGTTTATTTTGAAGAGGAGTTGCGCAAATACGAAGCTGACCCAAGCAAAGAAATCGGCCTGATTTTGTGTGATGTTAATGGGCTAAACCTCGTTAATAAAACCTTTGGCAACGAAGCCGGAGATAAGGTGTTGGTCAATACTGCCAAACTGCTCGCCGAATGTTTTGAAGATTATTTGGTTGCTCGAATCGGTGGCGACGAGTTCGCAGTGGTTATTGAGAAAAATAAAGATATTAATTTAGAACAAGCTTGCCAACTCTTCCGGCGGAATGTACAAAAATATAATCAAGATCGTGATGGTTTGCTCCTTGACCTTTCCTTAGGCTACGCATGTTCAGGGCCCTCCGGATTTAAAATAAGTGATTTACTTAGACAAGCCGACGATGCCATGGGTAGGGAAAAACTCCACAGCAATAACAGCACCCGCAATTCGCAGGTGCAAATCCTGTCAAAGGCCTTGGAGTTTCGCGATTTTATCACCGAAGGTCACGCGGAACGGGTCCAAAATCTGATTGTTAGAACCGGAAAATTAGTAGGTTTGCCTGAGAAACGCCTATCCGATCTGAAGCTGTTTGCTCAATTCCACGATATTGGCAAAGTGGGAATTCCCGATCACATCCTTTTTAAAAAAGGACGCTTAACTACAGAAGAATGGGAGGTTATGAAGGAGCATTGCCAGATCGGTCATCGAATTGCCCAATCTACTCAGGATATCTATCCTATTGCCGATTTGGTTCTTAAACATCACGAGAACTGGGATGGCACCGGCTATCCCCTGGGGCTGAAGGGTGAGGAAATCCCCATCGAGTGCCGGATCTTAGCCGTAGCCGATACCTTTGACGCCATGACCAATGACCGCCCTTACCGAAAAGCCCAATCCCAAGAAGCAGCTATTCAGGAGATCATCCGCTGCGCCGGAACCCAATTTGACCCCGGTATTGTCAATATCTTTGTCCAGACCATTTAAGTATCTGCTCCGGCTTTTTCTATAAATTTGCCAAAAGCAGGGGAGAGAGTCTATAATTTAAGCAATACACGGAAGGTGTAGAGGATTGCGAAGGGAGACTGGAGACCATGGCGAGAATAAATGAAAACTACTTAAAACTACCCGGAAGTTATCTTTTTTCGGAAATAGCACGTAGAGTGAATGAATTTAAAAAGCAAAATCCCCAAGCGGATATTATCCGTTTGGGAATTGGCGATGTTACCAGACCTCTGGCTCCTGTAGTTGTGGAAGCCATGAAGAAAGCCGCGGACGAAATGGGCAAGGCCGAAACCTTTAGGGGGTACGGTCCTGAACAGGGCTATGATTTCCTCATCGAACTGATTATTGCCAATGAATATAGCTCCCGTGGAATTCAACTGGAAAAGGACGAGGTTTTTGTCAGTGATGGAGCGAAAAGTGATACTGCAAATTTCCAAGAACTTTTTGGCGTAGAGAACATAATGGCGGTGACGGACCCTGTCTATCCGGTCTATGTAGACAGCAATGTTATGGCGGGTCGAACCGGCAGCTATGATTCAGAGCGGGGGCAATATGGCAAAATCGTCTATTTACCTTGTACCGAGGAAAATGGCATGAAGCCGGCCTTGCCGACGACGCCTGTGGATATGATCTATCTCTGCTTCCCCAACAACCCAACGGGAATGACCTTGACTAAAGATGAGCTGAAGGTGTGGATTGATTATGCCCGGGAAAACAAATCCATTATTCTTTATGATTCGGCCTATGAAGCTTTTATCCGCGAAGAAGGAGTTCCCCGCAGCATTTATGAAGTAGAAGGAGCCCGGGAAGTGGCTGTTGAATTCCGCAGCTTCTCCAAAACCGCCGGCTTTACCGGGACCCGCTGTGCTTATACCGTTGTGCCTAAGGATCTACTCGTCTATGACTCCAAAGGGGAGGGTCATAGCCTCAATAAACTCTGGCTAAGGAGACAAACCACCAAGTTCAACGGTGTGTCCTATCCTGTTCAAGCAGCAGCCGCTGCTATTTATACCGAAGAAGGGAAGAAGCAAATCCGCGAAACCATCGATTACTACATGGAAAATGCCCGTATTATTCGGGAAGGATTAGTGGAAGCAGGCTTTAAAGTCTTTGGCGGCGTCAATGCCCCTTATATCTGGGTGAAGACACCAAAGGAGATGGGCTCTTGGGAATTCTTCGATAAGCTTATGAAAGAAGCTCATGTCATTGGAACACCCGGTGCGGGATTTGGAGCCAACGGCGAAGGCTATTTCCGCCTCACTGCCTTTGGCACCCGTGAAAATACTCTGAAAGCTATTGAGCGGATCAAGACTCGGATGTAGGGAACGGCCTGTGCCGTTCCCTACACTTCTCCCATGACCTTCCCCATATCCGAAATATCATAGCCGCCGATCCCGGCCACCTCATTGCGGTAGGCATCTGATCTTAAAATACTCCATAAAGCTTGGAAATGGGGCATAGACAAATCCTCTTTGCGGACAACAATATCATAACGCTCCTTATGCAAGGGAATAAAGTCCAGAGAACTGACTTGCATGGCAGCTTTTTCGATCCCCAGTCCTACATCCGCTTCCCCACGAGCCACACGGCTGGCTACAGTCATATGGGACATTTCTTCATCTTCATAACCTTGAATGGACTGATGTGGGATGTTACCAAGGCGGATCTGTTCATCAAGAAGAACCCGAGCTCCCGAGCCGCGTTCACGATTAACAAAGCGTACATCCGGCCTAGCCAAGTCACTCCAGGTAAGGATCTTTTTCGGATTATCTTTGGCCACATAGAAGCCTTCCATACGGTACACCAGGTTAATCACGCAGGCAGGATGCCCAGGTAATAAATACCGAACATAAGGTAGATTGTAATCATTCGTATGGCTATCCCACAAATGGGTTGTAACAACATTGGCTTGGCCCCGATAAAGAGCAATCAGGCCATCCAGGCTGCCGCTGTATTGACGTAAGAATCGAACCTGGGGGAATTGCTTTTGTAAATGGCGGGTTAAAATATCTAAAATAATATCCTGCCCGCAGATGACTAAGCCCTGATCCGTAAGGCCCCGAGTGGCTGCGGAAGGTGCCGGTGCCGCAGGTGCCTCCGAAGGTGAAAGAGGAATAGCAGGTGAAGCCGGCGACAGGGGCAAAGGGATTACCGAGGGGTCGGATGAAGCAGTATTACGTCCTTTGGATTTACTGATGTAATTATCCAGATCAAGGCTTTCAATACGGAATTTTCGTCCGATACGGTAAGCTTTTAAATCTCCCCGTTTAATCATTTCATAGACGGTGAATTTAGATATCTTAAGGATATTTGCGACTTCCTCAGGAGTATAGGTCACATTGGCCAAAGGTATCTCCCCTTTAGTACGTTTATTTATGGCTTTATATCTTGATATTAATTATAGCATATAATATAATGTAGCTAAAGTTAGGTTTAGTTAGCTTATGTTTAGTTATTAGCCTTTAAATTGGGAATGTAAATGAATTTGTGTAAAGGCCGATATAATTTAATAATGATTATCTCCGAGCCGGACAACCTAATGGTTTCTAAGGTTTAAGGCCAGGGCTGGTTAGCCCTCGGGGTATATTCGGAAACGAATATGCCTTCACTTTTGAGAAGGAGGTGGCGGTCTACGCTTATTTTAAGCATGCCGTAGCGCACTCTCGTTTTGGGGGTGTTATTTTTTAGCTAGGAAAAGGTGAGTAATAGCAATTAAATTATTTTTTTGGGGGGCATAAATATGATAAAATTCACTAAAGTTATGGCATTCACGGGTTTAGCTGTGGCACTTGTCTTAAGTGGTTGTGCCGGCAACAGCGGCTCCGGCTCTAATGATAGCGCTAATTCAAGTCAAAATAAGAAAACAGAAGTGATTGTTTCTGCTGCAGCCAGTTTAAAAGATTCGATGGAAGAGATCAAAACCCTTTATGGAGATAAAAAACCGGAAGTAAAGCTGACGATTAATTTTGGTGGGTCAGGTACTCTTCAGCAGCAGATCGAACAAGGGGCTCCGGTAGATCTTTTTATTTCTGCCGGGAAGTCTCAAGTGGATGCTCTTGTGGACAGGAATTTGATGATTAAGGACAGTGTTGTGGATTTAGTGGGTAATGATTTGGTTCTTGTGGTGGGAGCGGATAATACCGATATTAAAACCATCCGGGACTTAACCCAAGCAAGTGTTGCCAAGATCGGTATAGGAACGCCGGAATCTGTACCGGCTGGGAAATACGCCAAGGAAGCCTTTGCTTCACTTAGCCTTTGGGATAGTTTACAACCAAAATTTGTCATGGCCAAGGATGTAACTCAGGTGTTAAATTATGTAGAGACAGGCAATGCCGAGGCCGGAGTAGTCTATCAATCGGATGCCCAGGGTTCCACGAAGGTCAAGGTGGTAGAAACTTTCCCCGCCGATAGTCATAACGCGATTATTTACCCGGCGGGAATTGTTTCCGCTACCAAGAATAAAGAGGTAGCCGGGGAGTTCTTAGCCTTCTTGCAAAGCGCTGAAGCCCAAAATGTCTTTGCTAAATATGGATTCAAAACCGGGAACCTAAAATAACTGTAAAACTGGCGCTTAAATGAGGAATAAGCAATGGACTTTGATTTTTCGCCGATTATTTTATCCATAAAAGTTGCTATAGCCGCAGTCCTGATTGTGGTCTGTTTTGCTATCCCCATCGCGGCTCTGATGGCCAAACGGGAATTTCCGGGGAAGGCACTCGTAGAATCATTTCTTACTCTGCCTTTGGTTCTGCCTCCATCTGTGGTAGGATTTGTCCTTTTATATCTTTTTGGCAAAAACGGTCCCGTGGGCAAGCTGTTGGCGGAATTGTTCAATGTTACCGTGATTTTCAGCATTTGGGGGGCGGTAATTGCCGCTGCGGTAGTCTCTTTTCCAATGATGTATCAATCTGTTAAGGCAGCCATTGAAAGTGTGGACCCCCAGTTGGAAAGGGCCGCCCGGACCTTGGGCGCGGGGGAGTTGCGGGTCTTTTTCACGATCACCATTCCTTTAGCTTGGAACGGCTTGGTGGCAGGGTTTGTTCTCGCCTTTGCTCGTTCTCTGGGGGAATTTGGGGCAACGCTAATGCTGGCCGGCAATATCCCCGGTAAGACTTCAACCATGCCCTTAGCCATTTATTTCGCCAGTGAAAGTGGGAATGCCCGGGAAGCTTGGGTTCTTGTCTCAATCATGGTTTTGTTTAGCTTCTTGGTAATTTTCGGGTTGAATCACTGGGGTAAAAGCAAAGGTAATTCAAACCATGCTAAGGGGAGGGAAGCTTAATGCTCAAGGCCAAATTTCAAAAAGAGCTTCCGACTTTTACCCTGGCAGTAGATCTTCTGGTGGACAATCATATACTTGTTATTGTTGGTCCGTCCGGGGCGGGTAAAACCACAATCCTTCAATGTTTGGCCGGGCTGCAAGAGCCCTCTCAAGGAGAAATACTGATTAATGACAAAACTATCTTCTCCTCAGCAGAAAAAATCAACCTTCCGGTACGCAAGCGACGGATTGGCTATGTTTTTCAGGACTATGCCCTTTTCCCTCATATGAATATCGAAAAAAACGTGCTTTATGGGAAGCCGCAAGAGGGGTCTGACCTAAGGAAAAGCCTTTCTGTCACGGAAATATTGGACCTCCTCAAGATCGGACATCTCTGCAAACGCTATCCCAGCCAGATCTCGGGAGGCGAAAAGCAGCGGGTAGCCCTGGCACGGGCCTTGATGACCGAACCGGAGCTTCTTCTTTTAGATGAATCTTTATCGGCTCTTGACCCCGATACCCGGGCACTTCTTCAACAGGAATTGCTCAGAGTGCAGAACCAATGGCAGATCCCCTTTATTATGGTAACCCACGATTTTCGGGAGGCGGAGATACTGGGGAGCCAGATTATCCGAATCGACCGGGGTGTTCAGGAGAATATCAAGGTTATTTAAGAACCCTTTCTCGACAACGAGAAGGGGATTTTTTTATGCCGGAACACTCACTCATTCCTAAGGGTTTCAATACACTATTACAGATCAAGTGATTCGAAGAACTTATCCAATCTGCGGACGAGTCGGCTAAAGCTTGCAAAGAAAAGGGGGGATGACCATTGAGGAAGGTTGTGGAGCTACATAACCTTGGCATGAAATATCAATCTCTAAACGGGGAAATCAACGCCCTAACGGATATCAATCTTGATGTCTACGAGGGTGAATTTATCAGTGTTGTCGGTCCAAGTGGGTGTGGCAAATCAACACTTTTGTCTATTATTAGCGGCTTGATTTCCCCCACGGAAGGAAAAGTTCTCATTGATGGTGAGGTAGTAACTGGAACATCAAAAAAAATCGGGTATATGCTGCAAAAGGATCACCTCTTTGATTGGCGGACCATTCTGCAAAACATTCAGCTGGGTTTAGAAATTCAAAAAACCATTACTCCTGAGGCCAAGGCTTATACAGAGCACCTTTTGCAAACCTATGGGCTTTACGAGTTCCGCAATAAGTATCCAAGCCAGCTCTCCGGTGGGATGAGGCAACGGGCAGCCCTGATTCGTACCCTGGTAACCAATCCGCAAATTCTACTTTTGGATGAGGCTTTTTCGGCGCTGGATTATCAAACCCGTCTGGCAGTAAATGAGGACATCTACGACATTATCAAAAAGGAGCACAAAACCGCTATTATGGTCACCCATGACATCGCAGAAAGCATCAGTATGTCGGACCGGGTAATTGTCCTAACCAAGAGGCCCGGCACAGTAAAAAAGGTCTATGGGATTAATATTGGTCTTGAAAAAAGAACGCCCTTAAAATCCCGTGAGATGCCAGGATTTCGGACCTACTTTCAAGGAATATGGAAGGAGCTGGATGTTCATGTCTAACATTTCTTCTGAGCATAAAGCCTTTCTGAGGAAAGTCCGGATGGATAAGATCAAGGTCCGGGTAACCCAAGCATTGATCCTATTCCTGGCGATAGGACTTTGGGAAATCTTTGCACGATGCAAAATAGTTGATCCTTTCATCACCAGCCAGCCTACCCGGGTACTTCGGACTATTGCCACCCTGCACGCGGAGGGAGTGTTGATTCACCATATTGCCGTTACCTGCATCGAAACCATTGTGGGCTTTCTGCTGGGGACCATTTTAGGAACCATCATCGCCATCGTGTTTTGGTGGTCGGAGTTCATCTCCAAGGTTTCCGAACCATATCTGGTCATCCTCAATAGCCTGCCGAAAATTGCTCTGGGACCGATCTTTATCGTTTGGATTGGGGCCGGTCCGGCGGCCATTATCGTTATGACCCTGGCGATTTCCCTGATTGTTACGATCCTTGAAGTGCTCAACGGCTTCTTGGCCATTGACCAAGAGAAAATCAAACTGGTTCACACTTTTGGCGGAACCAAGACCCAAGTTCTTACCAAGGTCCTTCTCCCGGCTTCTTTTCCTACAATCGTCAGCGCCTTAAAAATTAACGTAGGTCTCTCTTGGGTAGGTGTAATTGTCGGTGAGTTTCTCGTATCAAAAGCCGGGCTGGGTTATCTCATTGTCTATGGTGGGCAGGTGTTTAAGTTGGATTTGGTTATGACCAGTGTCTTTATCCTTGGTATAGCCGCAGCCCTAATGTATCAGGGGGTGGTTCTATTTGAAAAGCTGATTATTAAGAAGCCACAATAGCTTATATCATGTACCTAATCAGAAAGTCGGATATTTTTCATCATCAAATAATCCTAATGCTGCATAGCGGCATAAAAGGTATTCCACAAAGGGATCAATAAACATATTTTAAGGAGGGCCTATATGAAACGCGGACTTGGGTTACTTAGTGTGATTATTCTGGTAGCTGCACTTATCTTATCCGGGTGCAGCAATGTAGGAAGCAAGGATCAAACGCTTACTAAGATCAGATTATCGGAGGTCACTCACTCCGTCTTTTATGCACCGCAGTATGCAGCCTTGACCCAAGGTTTCTTTAAAGAAGAAGGTCTGGAAGTAGAGCTCTTCAATGGTGGCGGCGCAGATAAAGTCATGACCGCGGTTTTGACTGATCAGGTTGAAATCGGCTTTGCCGGACCGGAAGCAAGTATCTATGTTTATAATGAAGGCAAAGAAGATAATGCCATAGTCTTTGCCCAATTGACCAATGGTGATGGAACTTTCCTGATGGGCAGAGAAGCCGATCCGGACTTTAAATGGAGTGATTTAAAAGGCAAGACCATCATTGGAGGAAGAAAGGGTGGCATGCCGGAGCTGATTCTCCAATACGTTTTGCGCAATAACGGCTTAACCCCGGGAAAAGATGTATTTATTGACACTACTATGCAGTTTAATGCCATGCCTGGTGCCTTCCTAGGTGGCCAAGGGGATTATGTAATTATTTTCGAGCCCACTGCCACTGAGATGGAGAAAGATAGTAAAGCCTATATTGTAGCCTCCTTAGGTGAGCAGAGCGGTGAAGTTCCCTATACGGCATATTTTGCTAAGAAAAGCTATATAGAGAAAAACCCCCAAATTGTTCAAAAGTTTACCAATGCGGTGTATAAAGGTCAACTTTGGGTACAGTCCCACTCCCCGGAAGAAATAGCAAAGGCTATCAAGCCCCATTTCCCCGATGCCGGCGAGGAAATTCTCGCCACCGTTGCCAAACGTTATAAAGACCAAAACAGTTGGAAGAAGGATCCCATTCTGTTGGAAAAAGATCTGAAAGTCTTGGAAAAGGTCCTCCAAGATGCCGGGGAATTAACTAAGACGGCTCCCTATGACAAAATTATCACAACGGTATTTGGTGAGGAAGCTATTAAGAAAATTAAATAACCCCCTTTGCAAAAGTAGAGAAGAGAGAACTATTTGGCTATACCGCCATAGTTCTCTCCTTTTGTAAAAGGTCTTCGTCAAAATCCCAGGTGAATTTTGTTAAACCTTAATGATATATTAAGATCAAAATCACCCAATTTATAGTATAATGAAACATAACTACATAGATAAGGCAGCACATTATTATTTAGAGGGTGTTCTTATGTCTTTTTGGCCAGTAATAATATCCTTCCTTGTGTTAACCTTGGGAGTCTGTATATGGCATAGTATAAAACACCGCCGAACTCCCGTTAGCAACATTGACGAAGCCCGTATCTTTAAAAGTGCTTTTGAGCACACGGCTATAGGTATGGCTGTGGCCCGGCCGAATCTGAAATATATTAGCATAAACAAAGCTTTCGCTGATATTGTAGGCTATACTAAGGAAGAGCTCCTAAATATGATTCACAAGGATTTTACTCACCCTGAGGATCGAGAAAAAGATACTTCCTATGTCCAAGAGATACTTGCCGATAAGATTGATTCCTTTACCTCAATTAATCGATATATTCATAAGCAAGGTTATATTATCTGGGTGCGGGCAACCGTTTCAGCTGTTCGTAATGAAAAGCGACAGCTAAAATTCTACGTTGCGCAGATTCAAGATATTACCGCAGCCCAAAAGGCCGAGGAAGAATTGCGTAAATCAAGAGATGAGGCCGAAGTTTTGGCTTGTACCGATTACCTGACTAAGACCTTGAACCGCGGCGCTTTTCTGGGGCGGCTTCAAGAGGAATTAGAACGTGCTAAGCGATATGATGAGTCCTTTGCCATGATTCTGGTAGATATTGACTTTTTTAAAAAGGTTAATGACCAATACGGCCATTTGGCGGGAGATTATGTATTGCAAAGATTCGCGGAATGTTTAAGCACCATTGTGAGGCCCTATGATTTTATCGGACGTTATGGCGGGGAAGAGTTTATCATCTGTTTGCCGGATACCGATGCCGAACAAGCCGCTTCGGTAGCGGAACGGATGCGAAAAAGCATAGAAGACCTGGAGGTGGAATATATGAGCTCCCGGATCAAGGTCACCGGCAGCTTTGGGGTTGCTTATTATGACCATAATTCTTCCGATACTTTAGATATGTTGATTGAGAAAGCGGATCGAGCTATGTATTCGGCGAAAACACATAAGAATACTGTTTATCAGTGGGTGTCCTAACTAGGATCCCCTAAATATTCCAAGCTGCTTAAGAACTTTCCTATTGATATAGTAAAAATTATATGCTAAGATAGCTCTAAACCGTCGAAGGGGAAGTAAAACCGCAAGACCAGCCACAGAGAGAGCCGGGGTAGGTGGAAGCCCGGTAGGTGACGGAGCGGGTAAATGGGCCCCTGAGGGCGTAGCGAAAAGCAATGAGTAGCTTACGACGCATAGCCAGCGTTACTGGGCTAAGGGTGTGATGGCACCCTGCAAGAGAGGATGTATGGAGTTTTGTTTTGGCTTTCATGCATCAATTAAGGTGGTACCGCAGGTTAGACGCCTGTCCTTAAGGTTAAAACTTAAGGACAGGCGTTTTTTGATGCACGGTGTTTTCTATGTGGTACAAACCTCTCCCAGGCATTACCGCGGGTGGCTGGGAATTGCAGGGAAGAACCCTCAATCTTAATCAAAAAATGAAAAAGAGTGGAGGAATCTTCAAATGAAAAAGAAACTTGCGGGATTATTAAGTGGAGTACTGGCACTATCTTTACTGGCTACCGGCTGTGGCTCAGCCGCTACGGGACAGGGCGGCGGTCAAGGGAAAGCAGACGGCCAAAAGACTGTAGGGATCGTGCAAATCGTTGAACATCCATCCCTTAATACCATCCGTGAAGCCACCATTGCAGAACTAGCCGCCCAAGGATTTAAAAATGATGAAAAGATCAAGATCGTCTATCAAAATGCTCAAGGAGATCAAACCAACCTTAAAACCATCGCCCAGAACTTCGTTAAGAATAACTATGACCTGATCATTGCTATCGCCACACCTTCGGCTCAAGCTGTGGTCAGTGAAACTAAAGAGATTCCCATTGTCTTCTCAGCCGCAACAGACCCGATAGGTTCCGGCCTTGTCACCAACATGGAGAAACCCGGCGGCAATGTAACAGGAACTTCCGACCGGGTCTCAGCAGAAAAGATTATGGAGTTAGCCGAGCAAATCACTCCCGGAATTGAAACTGTTGGTGCCCTATACAACACCAGTGAGACCAACTCCGTTGCTGTCATCGCCAACCTCAAGGAATATGCCGCAAAGAAAAACATCAAAGTGGTTGAAGCTACCGTAACCAATAGTTCCGAGGTTCTTCAAGCCGTGAACTCCCTAACCGGTAAGGCCAATGCCATCTTTGTTCCCATCGATAATGCAGTAGCTAGTGCTATGCCCGCTGTTGCCCAGGCAGCAGCCAAAGCGAAAATTCCCGTCTATGTAGGTGCGGACTCCCTGGTCAAAGACGGCGGCTTGGCCACCTACGGCATTAACTATACCGTCCTCGGCCAAGAAACTGCTAAGATGGCCGCCGAGATCCTCAATGGCAAAAAGGCCGGTGACATCCCTGTCAAATCCATGACCGACATGGATATCTACCTCAATCAAACAACCGCTGACTCTATCGGCATCACCATTCCCGAGGACATCCTCAAGCAAGCCGCCGAAGTATTTAAATAAGGGTGAAACAAGGGGACAGGAACACTGTTTCAAATACAGAAAAGGAGTGGCAGCACTTATGAGTTTCCTCGCCTTTTTAGGCTCAATCGAACTTGGACTAATCTACGCAATTATGGCCTTGGGTGTATTCTTGTCCTTCCGAACATTGAATATGCCGGATATGACCGTTGACGGAAGCTTCGTCACAGGTGCTGCCACTTCCGTAGTGTTAAGCATGAGCGGCCACCCTTTTTTGGGGCTGGCCCTGGCTTTTATCGTGGGCTGCGGTTCGGGTTGCATCGCCGCTTTTCTCCATACCAAGCTAAAAATTCAAGCTTTGCTGGCAGGGATTCTTGCCATGCTTGCCTTATATTCCATCAATCTAAAGATACTGAGTGGCCGTGCCAATATTGCCCTTTTGAATAAACCCACAGTATTTAGTGAATTTGAAAAGGTTATTAGTGGAAATTACAGCCGACTGATTTTCGCCCTTATCGTGGTGATTATTTTCCTTGTTGCCCTTTTTCTCTTCCTAAACACGCGCCTAGGCTTCTTGGTTCGGGCCACAGGGGATAATGATCAGATGGTTCGGGCCTTAGGGGTGAACACTGATTTTACAATTTTCGTCGGTTTGGCCGTAGCTAATGGATTTGTGGCCCTATCCGGGGCAATGATTGCCCAGTATCAATCCTTTGTTGATGTGGGTATGGGCGTGGGGATGGTGGTTATCGGACTGGCTTCGGTAATCATCGGCGAAGTGATCGGTGAAGTAGTTTTTGGTGTAAACTCCCTGATCCGCCGCCTTAGCGCTGTAGTCCTAGGCTCCATTCTCTATCGCCTCATCATCGCTATGGCCCTTGAGCTGGGAATGCCGGCCACCGACCTCAAGCTGATTTCCGCAGTAATTGTTGCCCTGGCCATGTCCACCCCAGTGCTTAAGAAACAGTTTACCATCTTAAAAAGAAGGCATTTTTCCCACCAGGGAACCAACAATCAAAACCCGCGGTGAAAGGAGTGAGGGGTCGGATGCTTAAAATAATGAGAGTCAGCAAAACCTTTGGCATGGGAAGCAGCAATGAAAAACGAGCGCTGGATCAAGTAGACCTCTCCCTGGAAGCAGGAGAATTTGTAACAGTGATCGGTGGGAACGGAGCAGGAAAATCTACCCTCTTTAACTGTATTTCCGGATTGTATGAAATCGAGGAAGGGCGGATCCTTCTAGATTCAATGGATATAACCTATGATCCCGAGTATAAACGTTCCCAATATATCGGCCGCGTGTTTCAGGATCCTCTGAAAGGTACTGCCTTTGATATGACTATTGAACAGAACTTAGCCATAGCACTGGCCAAAGGACAACGGATCAGCCTGCGACCCGGTGTAACCAAAAAAGAACTGGCTTTTCTTCGGGAACGCCTGGCAACCCTTGATTTGGGTCTGGAGGATCGGATGAAGCACAAGGTAGGGCTTTTATCCGGTGGGCAGCGCCAAGCTCTTACCCTTCTTATGGCCACTTTGGTCAAGCCCAGGATTTTGTTGCTGGATGAGCATACGGCAGCTCTCGACCCGGCCATTGCCAAGAAGGTCATGAGCTTGACCCGTCTGATCGTTGAGGAGGAAAAACTTTGCACCCTGATGATTACCCATAATATGAAAGCTTCCTTGGAGTTCGGCACCCGAACCATCATGATGCACGAAGGCAAAATAATTATGGATCTTCAAGGGGAAGAAAGAAAACAAATGACCGTTGATCGCCTTATCCACCAGTTCGAGAAGCGCAGCGGGACGGAGCTGGATAACGATCGAATGCTCCTGAGTTGAAACAAGGTACCTGTCCCCTTGTTTCGGAGCATTTTCCCATCTTCTAGGTGAAGTCGCGCATATAGCAAAGAAATCCAGCAAACTTAAAAAACTATAAAATAAGCCGATAAGAGAAGCAAGACAAAGCTAAACAAGGTTACCCTGCAATAATGCGCAAGTCCACCATTTTACCTCTTTAGCGTATTAAAGTAAAATAGCATCATGATATTTGCTAAAAGAGAGAGGGAGTTGTTTTCATGAAGAAGATAGTTGCCATAACAATGGCTGTCGTAATGTCGGGATTAATGCTTGTCGGCTGTGGAAGCTCTAATGCCGGTACTACCCCTAATACAAGCGATGCTAAGGGCGAGGCAGGAAAGAATGCTGCACCTCAAAAAATCGTGATCGGCTTAGATGATACCTTTGCTCCCATGGGCTTTAGAGATGACAGTGGAAAATTAGTCGGTTTTGACATCGATATGGCTACCGAGGCCGCCAAGCGCTTGGATATGGAAGTGGAATTCAAGCCCATTGATTGGGATAGTAAAGAAGTGGAACTCAATAGCAAGAAAATCGATATGATCTGGAACGGGCTGTCTATTACCGAAGATAGAAAGCAAAACATTCTCTTTACGGAGCCTTACATGGCCAATCATCAGATTATTGCCGTTCTAGCCGGTTCAGACATTAAGACCAAGGCAGATTTAGCAGGAAAAGTTGTCGGTACCCAAGAAGGAAGCTCCAGTATCGATGCTATCAACGCTGAACCCGAAGTGGCCAAGGGCATAAAAGAGCTGAAGACTTATGCTGATTATGTGTCTGCTTTAAATGAATTGGCTATTGGTCGAATTGATGCAATAGTTGGGGATGAGGTTGTTTTAAAATATTATATGAACATTAAGCCTGGGACTTATTCCGCCCTCGAAGATAACTTCGGCGAAGAAGAGTATGCCGTGGGCCTGCGCAAGGATGATTCTGAACTCTTGGCTAAACTTCAAGGTGTCTTAGCTGCCATGAAGGCAGAAGGAAAATCTGCAGAATTCTCGAAGAAATGGTTTGGTGAAGATATCGTTAAGTAATTGAAGAGGCACTATTGAAAATCGTATAAAACAATTGTGGGGAACGCCCCCGGCGTCGTTCCGAATGGGTGAGACTCACGTTTTCGGAATTGCCCAGGGGCGATTCCCTACATTTTTTTGACAGAAATTAAGATTTTTGCTTCAGGGTAGCGTTACTCTCTAAATTCACTTAATAATCACCTATAGAAATACTTCTAGGAGCGAAAATAATGGACTACATTCTTCAGATTCTCGGTCCCATGCTTAACGGTACGGTGGTCACTTTAAAAATATTTTTTGTAACCATCATTATGTCCTTGCCCTTAGGCTTGATGCTGTCCTTAGGAAGAATCTCACGCTTTTCGATTCTTCGTTCAGCCATCGGGGTGTATATCTGGGTCTTCCGAGGAACACCTTTGATGCTCCAGCTCTTATTTGTCTATTTTGGCTTGCCTTTTATTCCGGTTATTGGTAAGATGCTGACCCTTACCGACTTTCAAGCTGCAATATTAGCTTTCGTCTTGAACTATGCAGCTTATTTCGCCGAGATCTTCCGGGCGGGCATCCAATCCATTGACCGGGGGCAATATGAGGGTGCAAGGGCTTTAGGAATGACCTATAGCCAGCTGATGCGCAGAATTATCTTGCCCCAGGTGATCAAGCGGGTTTTGCCCCCGGTCAGCAATGAGACTATTACCCTGGTCAAAGACACTTCCTTGATTTATGTCCTGGCTATGAATGATTTGCTGCGGACCACCAGAGCCTTAGTTCAACGTGATTTTACCATGACACCTTTTATCGTAGCCGGTGTATTCTATTTGCTCATGACACTGGTATTAACAGTAGCCTTCCAAAAGATGGAAAAACGCTACGCGGCCTACGATGAATAGGAAAGTAGGTGTAGATATATATGAAAATGATTAGTGCTATAGATATTGTCAAGAATTTTGATAAGCTTGAGGTTCTTAAAAAAGTTTCCTTGGAGGTTCATAAAGGAGAAGTGGTTGCCATCATTGGCCCCTCCGGTTCGGGGAAAAGCACCTTCCTGCGCTGCCTTAACCGACTGGAAACTATCGATGGAGGGTTCATTACCATCGAAGGTGACGAGTTGGTTTCTACAGATTCCGAGGGAAGAGTTAGCTATGCCGAGGAAGCAAAAGCCCGGGTGATCTGCCGAAAAATGGGTATGGTCTTTCAGCAGTTTAACCTTTTTCCCCACCTTACCGTATTGGAAAATGTCATTGAGGCTCCCCTAACTGTAAAGGGAGTAAAGCGTGAGGAAATTATCCCCGAGGCTGAAGAGCTCCTCAGTAAAGTTGGCTTAGAAGATAAGCTGAACAGCTATCCTTCTCGCTTATCCGGTGGTCAGAAGCAGCGGGTAGCTATTGCCCGTGCCCTTGCCATGAAACCGGACATTATGCTCTTTGACGAACCCACTTCAGCGCTGGACCCTGAATTAACCGGAGAAGTGCTTAGGGCCATGAGGCAGCTTGCTGAAGAGCACATGACGATGATTGTAGTCACTCATGAAATGGGGTTTGCCCGAGAAGTTGCTAACCGGGTCATTTTCATGGACAAAGGGGAGATCATCGAACAAGGGAATCCGGAAAGAGTATTTGGGAATCCGCAGCATCAAAGAACCCAGGCCTTTCTGAATCATATGAGCGCGAAATAAAGCATTTCATGACTAAAGAAAAATATTAATAAGCCGGCAAGGGTTTAACTTGCCGGCTTTACTTTTAGGTGGTTTTATGGTTACTATAATAAATAGAAATACTTTTTGATTATTGTACCCTACTAGCGGGTAAATAGTTGTATATATAGAGAGAATAAAGGCCTGACAGTGTATTGAATAATTATCAATAATGAGTTATTCTTAATAAGAATTTAGATAAATTATCGGAAAGATAGCACAAGTACATGCTTAGGATTTGTGAAACTTATACTAATTAGGAAGACAGAAAAGTTGAAAGGGATGAGTGGGATGGAAAAAATTCTAAATAGTTTTTCAAAGCTGTTTATGGTTCATGCCCCTTCAATCCTCTCGCTTTTAGGCGTATTATTATGGCTCTTGGTTTATCTGATCTATTGGCTGTTCCCCTTGGAATTGGCCCGCTGGGTTTGGCTCAGTGTCGTTGTGGTCTTAATCTTTAACGGAATAATTTTAGGTCGATTTGTCAAAAACCTAGCAGTAAAAGGGTATACGGATGCTCTTACGGGTCTGCCCAATAAAGGGTTTATGTATCTTCGCCTTAATATTGATATCGAAAAGTACGCCGGCTTAAAAAAGGAATATTCACTGGCTATGATTGATATCGATCGCTTTAAAAGCATCAATGATAATTATGGTCATTTGGCAGGAGATAATGTAATCAAAGAAATCGCTGAGATTTTAAGAAAGAATGTCAGGGCGGATGATATAGTTATACGCTGGGGAGGGGAGGAGTTTGCCATCTTGCTGCCGGAAACCAGTGAAGAAGGAGCAGCCAATCTCGTGGAAAGAATTCGCAAAGTGGTGGAGAACCACGATTTCGGCCCCGAAATCAACTCCCAAAAAGTAACCATCAGTGCCGGGGTTGTTTCCTATAAGAACTTAGAGAAGTCCAGGAAGAAAGGTAACCATCTTACTAACTCTACCGACCTCATTGTCGTTTTTTCCGACCGAGCCTTGTACCAAGCCAAGAAAACTCGCAATACCGTTTACGCTTTCGGTAAAGAGCTGACTGCCTAATAGGTCATCTTATGCCGCCTCCGATAAGGGGAGGCGGCTTTCTGATCCGTAGATGCCGAAATATAGGTGGCGAATGTGAGCCTTGATAGATATGTAAAACGAATTTTTTATATTATCAGAAAATGTCGGAAATTGTAGTATTTTTTGTTATCTGACAACTTGTTTTTAGATTGACAGATTGGATATTGTGATAAATAATAACAACTAGGTAAAGCGAGCGAGTGGTTACCCACCCGCTTATAGATTTAAGTCACTCATCAAAAATCCAGCCAATATGCCATTATTATGCATTAATGGTCTATGGCATAGGCTTGTTGAGTAAATTAAAGGCTTTAATAGGTACAATTCAGGGGGAGCGTACAGTGGAAAGTAAAAATAAGGATTTTGAATTTGATCACGAGAAATTGATCGATATATTTCCATGTGCCCTTTATGTCATAAAGGATGACCTTATTATTGATTGTAATGATGCGGCTGTAGAAATATTCGGCTACGAAACCAAAACCGAGTTAATTGGCTTAAGACCCTATGAGTTATCACCGGAGAAACAACCCGATGGAAGTTCTTCAATAGTATTAGGCCGGCAAATTCTTGATAATTTACTGAATAATAAGGAAGAATTTCTTTTTTGTTGGATACATACAAGAGTGAATGGTGAAGAGTTTTTAGCCAAAGTCAAGCTGGTCAATAAGAATGGTATTATTTATGCACTTATCATAGACAGTGATGAAATTGGCCTGCTCAAGCACCAATTAAACGAGAAGAACTACCTTAATGATATGCTGTTTGAGAATCATAACAGAGTAATGATGCTAATTGATCCGGATACCGGTAATATTAGGAAGGCTAACCAAGCGGCTTATAAATATTACGGTTATCCACTAAAGAAGTTATTGAACATGCAGATTCAAGATATTAACATCTTTAGTCCGGATCAGATAGAAGAAGAAATGCTCCGGGCGGGAGCAGAGCAAAGAAACTATTTTCAATTTATTCATCGCTTAGCAAGTGGAGAGCTGCGGGAGGTGGAAGTATGTAGTTTTCCGATCGAGACTCCCCAAGGAAAGTTGCTTTTTTCGATCATTGATGATGTATCGGATAAAATAAATCAGAAATTAATGTTTGATTCCTTGTTTTTTGATACTCCTTTCGCTGTTGCCATTTTAGACAAAGATCAAAAAATCGTTAATATCAATACAAACTTTACTGATCTTTTTCAGTATGAATTTGAGGAAGCAAAGGGAAAAACCTTAGGCAATTTGCTTTCACCAGACCAAGCTTCAAGTGAAATAGATAACAGCATTCAGTTGATTTACCAGGGCCAAATAGTGAAGCAGGAGGTAATAAGAAAACGCAAAGACGGTAGTTTGGTTGAGGTGGAGGCCCTGGGTTATCCGGTAATTAATCATCATTCAATTATTGGCGTGTATATCATATATATTAATATTTCGGGTAAAAAGTCTTATGAAAAGCAATTGCATTTATTTAAAAAGATACTGGAGAATAACTCCGAGGGTGTTCTTATTACTGACACCAATGGCTATATTGAGTGGGTTAATAATGCCTTTAGTGAAATTACGGGCTATTCAGAAGCAGAAACCATGGGTATGAGAACAAACATTTTAAAATCGGGTATCCATGATGATTCCTTTTATCAGAATATGTGGAAACAGCTAAGCGAAAAAGGCACATGGAGAGGAGAAATATGGAACAAAAGTAAAAATGGCGATATATATTCTGAATGGCTGACCATTACCAGCATCAAGGATAACTTTCAGAATACAACACATTATGTGGGGATTTTTACGGATCTTACCGAGAGGAAGAAGATTCATCGCAGAATGAGCAATTTACAGCAAAAAGATCCCTTAACCGGATTGTTTAACCGCAGTTATTTTTCAGAGATGGTCGATAGAGACATACAAGTCAAGGACAGAAAACCTAACGAATTCTCAATTATCTATATAGACATCGATGGGTTTAAAGAGATTAATGATTCCCTTGGTCACCAGGTGGGCGATAAGTTGTTAATGGAAGTTTCTAGAAGACTTCTAACCTGCATGGATGAAGACTGTCTTTTATCAAGATTTAGTGGGGATGACTTTGTAATTCAATGCAGATGCTGTCACACTGAGGATGAATTAAAGAGCAGAGCCCAAACTTTATTAGATAAAATTAGACAGCCATTTGTAATTGAAAACACAATACTTAATGTTAGTGCCAATATTGGCATTAGTAGATTCCCTAAGGATGGAATCGATGGAGAAACATTGATCAGGTATGCGGATATCGCCATGTATAAAGCAAAAGACCAAATCGGTGATAAAATTTGTTTCTTTTCCAGAAAAATGTCTAATGAGATTGAAGAGAGATTTCTACTAGCGAATTATTTATTCAATGCAATAGCTAATAACGAGCTGAAAGTATACTATCAACCAATCTTTGATATCAAACTTCCTAATAGTATTGTCGGTGCGGAAGCCCTCCTTAGGTGGGAAAGTCCGACCATGGGAAATGTATCACCAGGTAGATTTATCCCCATAGCCGAAAAAACCGGACTAATTATTGCCATTGGCGAATGGGTTTTAGAACAGGTATGCAAACAAATCACTGAGTGGCTTGGTAGAGATTATGAAATTGTACCGGTATCCGTTAACATATCGGTAAAGCAACTCGAACAAATTGGCTTTGCCCAAAGGGTAATAGCTATCTTAGATAAATACAAGGTAAATTCAGACCGGATCGAATTAGAAATAACCGAAAGTGTATCATCGGGGGAGCTCGACATAATTGTTAAGAATCTAAAGAGGCTTAAGAAATCCGGCATTAAAATTTCTATGGACGATTTTGGGACAGGCTTTTCCTCCCTTGGTCAATTGGATATTTTTGAGCTGGATAAGTTAAAGATAGACAAGGTGTTTATCGATGATTTGGTACATATCTCCAAGCGACAAAGTTTGGTTAAGTCGATAATCGCCATGGCAAGGAGTTTGGATTTAACTGTAGTGGCAGAAGGGATTGAGACCCGTGAACAATTGCGTTATTTGGCAGAGTTAGGGTGTCAATTGGGACAAGGATATCTGGTTAGCAAACCTTTGCCACCCAAAGAGATAGAAATGTTTTTGGAGCGGTGCAAATGAGGTGATTTAAGATCGGGCAAGGGTACACTTACAGTAGCTTTGCCCTTAACATATATAAGCAATATTTTACGATTTCTTTGTCGAAAATTGCTGAAATGTTACCCGACTGAGAATTTAGGATTAAATTGACATCGTCCCAGTCGTAAGAAATAATAGGAATTAGATATAAGCGAGTGGTTACTCGCGAAAAAGAGCGGGGGGGACTTATGTGAAGAGTATAAAAACTAAACTCATTATCTTTTTTTCCATCTTAGTATTTTTATCATCAGCGGCCTTGGGATATATTTCCGTGCAGCGGGCAGATGATGCCCTAACAATGGAAGGGGAGAAGTCTTTGGGTTTGCTGGCGGCTGATGCCGCGAAGTTAACGGAAAGTCGAATTACGACTCAAAAAAAGACTCTGGAGATGATTGCTTTAAGTGATGGCATTCAAACTATGGATTGGCAAATTCAACAGCCTATTTTGCAAAGGCAAGTGCCAAAAACCAATTTTCTTGACCTCGGAGTGGTTCAACTAGATGGAACTGTTAATTATTCAGATGGAAGCACTAATCAGCTAGGTGATCGTGATTATGTAAAAAAAGCTCTTAACGGCGAAACCAATGTGTCGGATCTTTTAATTAGTCGGGTCACTAATAGCCTTGTCCTTATGTATGCTACACCAATCATGCGAGACGGCAAAGTAGTCGGGGCCTTGATCGGCCGCAGAGACGGTGATGCCTTAAGTATAATCGCTGATGATACCGGATACGGGCAAAATGGCTATGGCTACATGATCAACAGTAAGGGCATTGTGGTCGCCCACCCTGATAGAGCGAAAGTGCTCAACCAATTCAATCCTATCGAAGAGGTCAAGGATGACCAAAGTCTGACATCCTTAGCTGCTTTATTTCAAAAAATAATTGCCGAGAAGCAGGGGTTCAGCGCCTACTCCTATGATGGCCAAAAATTATTTGCAGGGTATGCCCCTATTCAAGGCAGCGATTGGAACTTTATCATTACTGCCAGTCAAGATGAAGTTTTAGCAGCAATTTCTATTTTGCAAAAAAGCATCTTAATCGCCGGAGTAGTTATTTTGCTATTAAGCATTCTATTTGTCTTTGTAATCAGCAACTCCATTGCTAAACCTATTATTGGCGTAACAGGCCATTCGGAAAGAATTGCAAAGTTGGACGTTTCTCAGGATTTACCGGAGGAATTTCTGCGTAGAAAGGACGAAATCGGAACCTTAGCTAAAGGAATACAAGTTATAACTCAAAGTCTGAGGGAGTTTATCGGGGATGTTAAGGGATCCACGGAACAAGTTGCAGCCGTGGCCCAACAATTGACTGCTACCACCCAGCAGAGTGCTACAGCTGCCGAAGAGGTAGCCAAGGCCATAACAGAAATAGCCAGGGGAGCATCGGATCAAGCCGGCAACACAGAAGAAGGTTCGGCTAAAGCAGCCTTACTTGGTCAAGTTATCGAAAAAGACCAAGGAATAGTTAAGAACTTAAACACCGCATCCCAAAATGTTGCCGTTGTGGTTGAGGAAGGGTTAAGAGAAATTGACAATTTATCCCGAATCTCTTCGGAAAGCAACGAAGCCACCCAAGATATCTATACCGTAATTTTAAAAACAAATGAAAGCTCCCAGAAGATTGAACAAGCCAGCAATGTTATAGCCTCCATAGCTGAGCAAACCAATCTATTAGCACTTAATGCGGCTATCGAAGCAGCGCGGGCCGGAGATGCCGGTCGTGGTTTTTCAGTGGTTGCCGAGGAAATTCGCAAGCTGGCCGAACAATCCTCTATTTCCACCAAGTCTATTGATGAAATGGTAAAAGAACTGCAAACTAATTCACAAAATGCTGTTCAAACTATGGAGAAGGTATCTGTCATATCCAAGGAACAAGGAGCAAGCGTTAATAATTGTAAGGATAAATACCTGTTAATTGCCCAGTCCATGGATGAAGCGATCAAAGCCGTTGAGCAATTAAATGTATCCAGTGCCGAAATGGAGAAGATGAAGAATGCCATTCTAATGACTATGGAGAATCTCTCGGCAATTGCCCAAGAAAATTCAGCTTCTACTGAGGAAGTAACCGCCTCCGTGGAGGAACAGACAGCTTCTATCGAAGAGATAGCCGCATCCAGTGAAGGATTAGCGGATCTGGCTCAAGGGTTGCAAACTGCAATTCAGAAATTCAAAATTTAGTAAGAAATGGGAAGGCAAGGCTGTTTATGAGCAAGCAGTCTTGCCTATCCGTTTAAACGAATACCCAGATATTGGGATATTTTGTTGACATTTAGCAATTATAGGTACAAAATAATAGGGAAAGGCAAGCGAGTGTTGATTGTTGGAAAAGTTACTTGCTGAGGTGAATTGTGTGCAAAAATCTATGATCCATCGTAAAGAAACCTTGGTAATATCGGCAATAGAAATAATTCATGAAAAAGGGTTTCAGGGCTTATCGACAAGGGCATTAGCTCAAAAAGAAGGAATTTCCGAGGCAACGATCTTTAAGCATTTTAAAACCAAAAATGACTTAGTATTAGCTGTTCTCGATCACTACACTCAATATGACCAAGCCTTGGTCGAGTCGGCTTTGAGCAAAGGGCTCACCCCGAAAGAAATGCTTATCCACATCTATGAAGGCTTACTTACCTACTACGAGAACTACCCTGAGATCACCGCTGTAAATCTGGCCTACGGGTGTATAGTTCATGAAATAGACCTTCAAGAAAGAGTAATGAAGATCGCAGAAGATCGTACTAATCTGGTTCGCTCTTTACTTCAAAAATCTGTTCAGGCAGGTGAAATGGCTCCTTCCACAGATATTGAAATCTTAACGGATCTGATTATGGGGACAGGGGAAAGGATCATTTTAAAATGGCGTTACCTCAATTTTACTTTTCCCTTACGTGAATGCGTTATTAAAGCCTTAAATTACATTTTTGATTCTTCTAAATCCTAGTCATTAAAATGGTTGGGGCGATCATGATGTTTAAAACTGACGAGAAGTATCAGGCACTCTTCCAGTATGCCAAGGACATTATCCTGTATATTGATGAAGCGGGTAAGATAATTGATGCTAATCCTGCGGCGATTAATGCCTATGGCTATACCCGTGAGGAATTACTGAATCTTACAATATTTGATCTTCGCGTGGAACCGGTTTTGGCCCGGCAACAGACAGTCCATATTCGCAAAGATGGAACGAGGTTTCTGGCTGAGATTAATTCCAGTGAAGTAACCATTGGGGAGAAGAAGGTCATTATTAGTTTCATCCGTGATATCTCAAGGCGGAATAGGGCGGCTGTAACCCTTAAAGAGAATGAGGAGAAATTTCACGAGATTTTTGAGCGCATTACCGATTGTATTTTCCTTCACGAAGCAGAGCCTAATGGGCAGATCGGCCGCCTCCTGGAAGTGAATGACATGGCCTGCTTGATCACCGGCATGACAAAGGCTGAGATAATCAGCCAAGGCCATCAAGTATTGAGGGTCAAAAGTCATGTCAATTTAGCTGATGAGGATTCCCAAAAAAAACTACAGCAGAGCTTTCTTACCTTTGAAGGAGAGATAATAACTAAACACGGTGCTAAGGTACCTGTTGAGGTAAAGGCCCATTATATGATTTTGAACGGTCAAAGGGTCCTCCTTTCCATAGCCCGGGATATTGCGGAACGGATTCAGGCGGATGCTAAGAATCGACAGGCGGAAAGGGAACTGCAAAAAGCCAAGGAGCAGGCTGAGGCGGCTAATCGCGCCAAAAGTGAGTTCATTGCCAATATGAGTCATGAGATTCGTACCCCTATCAATGGCATTATCGGTATGATTGATTTGACACTATTAACTAATTTGGATAATGTCCAAAGGGAGAACCTTAAGTTGGCCAAAAGCAGTGCGTATTCTTTATTCAAAATAATTAACGATATTTTAGACTTCTCAAAAATAGAAGCGGGTAAAATGGAAATTGAAAACATCAGCTTCAACTTAAGACAACTCATCGAGGTGATTATAAAAACCTATAAGCAAGAGGCAGAGCAAAAGGGTTTAATTCTTAGCTATTCCCTGGCAGAAAATTTACCGTCTTTTTTTAACGGCGATCCTAATCGCCTCCGGCAAATCTTGAATAATCTCTTGAATAATGCCATCAAATTTACGGAGCAGGGGGAAGTTACTTTAGCAATCAAGCCTTTATCCCTCGAAAAGGAATTTATTGAATTGGAATTCGCCATTACCGATACGGGTATTGGCATTGCCGTAGAGGATCAGGGCAAGCTTTTTAAGCAATTTAGCCAAGTGGATGGCTCCATCACCCGTCAATATGGCGGAACCGGATTGGGTTTAGCCATTTCCAAGCAGCTGGTTAAGATGATGGGGGGAAGGATATGGGCCAAAACCCAAAAGGGTAAAGGAAGTACCTTTTACTTTACGGTAAGGTTTAATAAGTATGAAGCTACCACGAATGCTCTTGTCCCGGCTAAGAAAGCTGAGATTACTGGTAATGCCTTTGGCACCGGGCCCTATCGCCTCCTACTAGTAGAGGATCATATCGTCAATGCCATGGTAGTAACTAAAATCCTTCAAAAAAAAGGGCATATTGTTGAGCTGACCATGGATGGAGAAGAGGCCTTGTCACTATATACCCAAAATCTCTATGACGCTATTCTTATGGACATTCAGCTCCCGGGAATGGATGGAATCGAGGTGACTCGAAAAATCCGCGCAATAGAAGGCAGCCAAAAACACACCCCGATAATTGCGATCACGGCTTATGCCTTAAAAGGTGATAGGGAGATGTTTTTGAACGCCGGTCTGGATGAGTATATACCTAAACCGATAATGATGGACGAATTGTATATGATCTTGGATAAGGTGGTAGGACAGTATTCCACCAATAAGACCGGATCTGTTGAGAATACCCCTTGTATCACCGACAGCGGAGTATATTTTGGCAGCTTGGATACTCCCACCGACCTGGAGAATGTAGACTCGATGCTCCTTGAAGTTGACTATGATTTGGAAAAACTGCGCATTGCTGTAAGCAATGGTGATTTTGTCGCAGTTGAGCATATTGCCCATCGTATTAAAGGAAATTGCACCCTTATTGAAGCCAATCGCTTACGAGCTTTTGCTTTCAAAATTGAGCTGGCGGCACGCCGCGGTGATTATGAAGGAGCTCTGGAGAGTCTATCCAACTTCGAACGACAACTGGAGTTTTTTAAAAAGGAAATAAATTCGGCAATTGACACAACAAAGGAGGCACAGAAATGAAAATTCTCGTTGCGGAGGATGATCCGGTTAGTAGTAATATTCTTGCTCAACTACTATCCCGGTATGGTGAAGTTGATCGGGTGGTAGATGGTATGGAAACTTTAGACGCTTACTCCATTGCCATGCAAGAGGGAAAACCCTACGGTATTTTATTTTTGGATATTATGATGCCCAAAGTGGATGGGGTAAAGGTTTTAAAAGCGATCCGCGACTTTGAGAGGAAAAAGGGCATCAAATCTGAAGACTCAATTAAAGTGATCTTAACCACGGCTTTAAGTGAAACGGAATTCGTTACTAGAGCTATGGAAATCGGCTGTAACGGTTGTATTCCCAAGCCCATCGATGCCCAACTGGTAGCAGGAGTAATGCAAAAATTTGCGCACCCATGAAACAGGGGGACAGGTTCCTTGTTTC